>JAGLTZ010000200.1 GCA_023135015.1 Candidatus Latescibacterota bacterium | reverse complement strand
CCCCGTACCTTGACTGTCCTGCCCTTCCTGTCAAGACGACGCCCTCTAAGCACGAGTAGTGGTGGCAGAGTCACGAACACCGCCAGCAGCGTCATGCTCACACCGGCACCGGCTGCGAACCCCAGCTCGCTGATGCCCTTCGTCTCTCCGATCAGCAGGGCCAGGAAGGCGGCCGCCGTGGTGAGACCACCCGTCAACACTGCAGCTCCAGTGCCACCGAGTGTCAGGACCAGCGATTCCCGAATGCTGCGACCGTGGCTGTGTTCCTCATAGAACCGGGAGATCAGATGTATCGCGAAGTCGATCCCCAATCCAAGCAGGATCAGCATGATCATGCCGGTGAACAGGTTGAGAGCGCCGTATACGATCGCCAGGATCCCCATTGTCCATATGATGCCGATCATCAGTGGTGTGAGCGCCACGAGTGGCAGTACCCATCCGCCGAAGTTACGGGCGAGCAGGAGATAGATCAGGACGAGCGCGATTATCATCATGATCGCGGTGCTGGCTGTGAAGGAGTCCATCTCGTCCTTCTGAAGAGGATAGTTCCCTGTGAGACCGATCTCGACCTCCGGGAACATCGGCCGGACTTCACCGAGCAGTTCCTGCAGCTGCCCTGTTGTCTCGAGCAGCGGGTCGATCTCGAGGATCGAGTGCAGGGGAGTGCAAGAGATGAGCATCATCCTGCGATCCAGGCTCAGCGCCCAGGGATCCCCCACGAGCATGGCGTCCACTGCCTCTTCAATAGAGGCGTATTCCTCTCCGGCCAGACGGGTCCCCATGATTTCCAGGGAACGTTCGATCCCGTTCATCGACTGCGCAATCTCCACCTCGTCATCGCGCATGTTCTCCTCGTTGTCGGTATACTCCCGCTCGAAGTCGTCGTTGATGCCGCGAAGGAAACCGATCAAAGAGGGATCGGAGAAGCGTTCCAGCGTCCGTTCGAGGTCATCTTCCTCTACCAGCATCAGACCGTGGTCGAGGAAGTAGTCGATAGGTACCGTTCCCTGGACGTTGTAGAGCAGGTCCATAGCCTCGAGCCTCGGGATGAGCACCTGCGCTGCCTCGACCATCCGGTCGCGTTCACCTTCGAGCACGATTATGGCGTTCGCCTCCCCGAAGTGGTCGATCACGTCGATGTAGGATTGAACGGCGGGGGAGTGGGCAGGGAGCATGTCCACTACGTTAGTCTTCATCTCCAGCTCACCCGCTAAGATCCCCGCTACCACCGTGAGCACGCCAACCAGTCCCAGCACCCTCCACGGGTGCTCGTCGCTCGCCCGTGCGAGCAGGCCTGCCAGATTCTTTAAAATTGTCCTCATGACTCATGCCCTTCCTGATTTCCTTCCTGCAGTACGGCAGAAGGCGGTTTGCACGCCTTCTTCAGGAAGTCGACGAAGGTAACCGTGAATTTATCCCTTTCGGCCCGATCCATTTCCTCCCAGTGGGCCGCAAGCCAGCGGTCGTGGACGCTGTCGAGGGTTGTAATCAGTTCCATCAGCAGCTCAGCCGGAAGATCAACGCGCATCACGCCCAGTTCACGTCCTTTCCTGACCAGCTCCCTCGTCCACATCATCGCCTCGCTGAAGACCGCTCCCAGGTGACCACTTGAACGTATCTCGAGTGGCAGTTCCCATACCGCGCGGCTCAGACCCAGCATCCAGGGGTATTCCTCAATGTCCTCAAAAGGATGGAGGTAGAGTTCTTCGATTTTGCGCCAGAAATCCTCGGCTTGATATCCGGAATACACCGATCTCGGGTCGTCCATGAACTCCAGCCAGTAATGCCTGACTACTGTCGCGATCAGGTCTGCTTTATCCTCAAAATAGTAGTAGGCTGTACCCTTGCTGATGCCCGCCCGTTCCAGGATCCTGTTCATGGAGGCCTTCTCGTATCCGTTGGCGGCGAACTCCTTCGCGGCCGCCTCCAGCAGCCGCTCCTTTTTCTCCTCAGGCATCTTTTCGAACCGTGGCAGAGGCATCTGAACTCTCCTCGATTTCTGAGGCCGATAACCGTTTCTTCGTCGACCTGATGATTTATACGTTATGGTCGTACCAGATGTTTCGACCGACTGGTTTAATATTATTAAAACAATTATCCCCGGTCAAGAAATATTACTTTCCACATTCCGGGATTCCGGCTCTCGCTAATGGGGTCTGAAGATATAGCTGGAACCGGCGTCCGGCTGGCAGGTGACGACGCGATCCCGATAGCGTATGACCGCCCTGTTCCCCAGCAGCGAGCGGATTAATGCCTCTTTCAAATCGCCGTTTTTCCAGTGGATATCTATTTCGAATCCCCCTCTGGCGCGCAGACCTTTTACTGAGCCGGAGCGCCACTGCCGTGGCAGTGCCGGAAGCAGGTGGATCTCGCCGCTATGACTCTGCAGCAGCATCTCGGCGATCCCGGCCGCTCCACCGAAGTTACCATCGATCTGGAAGGGTGGGTGGTTGTCGAACAGGTTGGACAGGGTGGATTTCACCACCAGCTGCCGCAGGTGGTGGTGGGCGGTCTCCGGGTCGTGAAGGCGGGCGTAGAAGTTGATGATCCAGGCGCGGCTCCAACCGGTGTGGCCTCCGCCGTGCTCCAGCCGGTAGGTGAGGGTTTTTCTGATTGCTTCCACGATCTCCGGAGTGCCCGCCGGCGTGAACTGCCGGCCGGGGTGCAGGCCGTAGAGGTGTGACATGTGCCGGTGGCCGGGTTCGGCTTCAGCAAATGGTCGGGCCCACTCCATTAGCCTTCCATCCTCGCCGATCCT
>JAGLTZ010000020.1 GCA_023135015.1 Candidatus Latescibacterota bacterium | reverse complement strand
TTCAAATCCGGCCGCCCCGACCATTCGACAAAAAAAGCGAGGGCGGCCAACTTCGACCGCCACGACCGAGAACAATATGGACACTTACGGCTGGCTATCAATACTCCCACCTGTTCTGGCCATAATTCTGGCCATAAGAACCAAACAGGTCTTTATATCACTGACACTTGGAATCTGGCTGGGCTGGACGATCATCAACGGCTGGAATCCGATTCATGGAGCTATCCAGACGGTTGAAGCCCTCGTTGCGGTCTTTGAAGACCCGGACAATACGCGTGTTATCCTCTTCAGTGCGATGATAGGAGCTGTCATTACTCTGACCCAATACTCTGGCGGGATGCAGGGTTTCGTGAATTGGATTGTGGGTAAAGGGCTTGTAAAGACGCAACGATCCGCCGGCCTTCTGGCCTGGGTGCTCGGGTTCGTCATCTTCATCGAATCGAGTATTTGCGTCCTGGTTTCCGGCGCTGTATCACGCCCGATATTCGACCGTATGCGGGTCTCACGGGAGAAGTTGAGCTACATACTCGACTCCACTTCGGCACCAAAGTGCATCCTTATCCCTCTCAATGCCTGGGGAGCATTCATTCTCGGATTACTGGCATCGCAGGGGATATCCAACCCGGTTGGTTTATTTATCTCATCTATCCCGTTCAATTTCTATGCGATCCTCGCCATAGCACTGGTCCTTGGTGTTGTGCTCACCGGGAAAGATTTCGGCCCGATGGTGGAAGCGGAAAGAAGGGTGAGGGAAGAGGGCAAGTTGCTCCGGGATGGGGCGGAACCGCTGGTATCCGATGAAGTCATCATGCTGGAAGCCAAATCGGGTATCCCTCAACGGCCGATCAACATGATCCTGCCTGTAGTAGTAATGGTGCTCATGATGCCTTTGGTCCTGTTTATCACCGGCGAGGGGAACCTGATGCAGGGTTCGGGATCCCTTTCTGTCCTGTGGTCGGTGATCTGCGCCGTGGTCGTGGCCGGTGTCGCTTACAGGGTACAGGGGATCATGAAGTCGAGGGAGATCGTGGACATGTTCATGAAGGGAGTGGGTGGGCTGGTTCCTCTCGCTGCTCTGATGGTGCTGGCATTCGCGATAGGTGATGTGTGTGATGCATTGGGAACCGGACCGTTCGCAGCACAGGTCGTTAAGGCTTCACTGCCATCCTGGATTGTCCCGGCCGTAATATTCGTGATATCCGGATTTATTGCGTTTTCGACCGGCACGTCGTGGGGAACCTTCGCGATCATGATACCGATCGCCGTGCCTATGATCAGCATTATTGGATTGAATCCGGGGCTTACAATTGCCGCTGTACTCGGCGGAGGAGTCTTCGGGGATCACTGCTCTCCGATATCCGACACGACCATTATTTCTTCCATGGCGTCGGCCACAGACCATATCGACCACGTGCGCACACAGCTTCCGTATGCCTTTTCGGCCGGGTTTGCAGCGCTCCTTCTATATCTGGTTTTTGGTTCCATCCTCTAAACTTCGGCCGGTTCCTGGACGGAGAAGCGCTGCAGGCACTCGGGCTTGAAGCGCTGCCGTTCGAACCCCAGATTCGTGTACTCCACGCCCTGGGCGTAAGCCAGCAGCTGGAAGTAGTAGACCGGCGGCGTGTGGAAGTCCTCTTCGAATTTCTTTGCGATCCTGTACTGGCCGTGGTCGAACTGACTGAAGCAGGTGGGGCAGATCAGGCAGAGTACCTCAGCGTCCGTATCTCGTACGGTGGTAAGCAGGTCCCGCATCATGTTGTTGGGAAGGTTCTCGTCCGTGCACGCCTTGCCACAGCACAGGTGCCACTTCCTGTGGCGCACTGGCTCGGCACCCAGTGCCCTCACGAGCTCCTCCATCATAGAGGGATCGTTGGGGTCGTCTACTTTCATGATCCTGCTGGGCTTGAGCAGGTGGCAGCCGTAGTGGATCGACACCTGGAGCCCCTCGAGCGGGCGGATCACAGTTTCCCTGATGGCCTCATAGCCCACGACGTCGCGCACCAGTGTGGCGATGTGCCTGATGCGGCTCGTGCCCTTCCACTCCTTGCCGATTCTGGCCAGGCGCTCATTGACCCTGTCCCTCAGTTTCTCGTCCTCGTGGAGCAGGTGCCAGGTCTCGGACAGCGTGGCCGTGCAGCCGGAACAGTTGGTGAAGAGGTCCACGCCCTGCTCCTCGGCCAGGCACAGGTTCCGGGCGGCTACCGAGAGCCAGGCCATCTTGTCCTTCGACTTGAAGTAGATCGGGTCGGGACAGCAGGAGGTGCCCTCCAGGTCCACGATCTCGATTCCCAGTTTCGGCAGGCTCTGCCGGATGGCGAACTCCATAGCGGGATAGCGCGCGGGAACCAGACAGCCGGGGAAGAATGCAAAGCGCTCCATCATTCTTCTCCTTTCGCCGGTGCCGGTTCGATCAGCGCACGGATCTCCTCCATCGGCACGGGGGGCAGTGGCGGCAGTCCGAACCGTGCGCGCTGCTTGTCGATCGCGGAGCTCATGGGGACGGTGCGTCCCGTGGTCTCAAAGGTCTCGATGACCTTCTCCACCCCTTCGGGATAGATGCCCCGGTCGGCCATCATATTCTTCATGCTGATGATGACCTCGACCGGCTTCACATCCTGCGGGCATCGCTCGGCACAGTTGTAACAGTTGGTGCATTTCCAGAGCAGCGAGTCGCTGCCGATCAGTTCCTCGCCGAGGCCGTAGAGCACCTTCAGCATGATCTCGCGTGGGTTGAAGTCGTCGGTATAGGTTGCCGCCGGGCAGTCACCGACACAGGCTCCGCACTGGTAGCAGAAGCTGGCCAGGTTGCCCTCGATCTTCTCGGCGAGTTCCCTCTTGAAGGCGAAGTCGACGCGAACTACTGCCCCACTTTTCGCGGTTGCCATCCTGCTCACTCCTTGGGCGGCGGTTCCGACTTGAAACGCCGGATGCTGTTGGAGCGGCACTGCGAGCAGGTCCGTTCCACGTCCTTGCCTTTCTCGACCTCTTCCTCCCATTCGTGGCCGCACATCATGCATCTGAAGTACTCAATCGCCATTTCTCTCTCCGCTCTCGCTGCCGGATCCGTCCCTATATGCGGGGGCGGTTCTAGTACCCATCAAGAGTTTCCGGATGGGTACTAACTAGTGACGGTTTCGGCCTCTTCCTTCGGGGTCTCTTCCTTCGCGGCCTTCGGTTTCTTCTCCTTCTTCGGCTTCGGCTTGAGTGCCTGCCGGGCGTGTTCGATCTCCTCGGCGGTGACTGTCTGGCGCAGCTCCTCCATTTGCTTCATCACTTTGGCGAACTTCTGCCCCTCGGCGGCGCTGATCCACTCCAGCTGCAGGCGCTCGGGCCGCACTCCCGCTTTCTCCAGCTTGTTCCACAGGCGCTGGACGCGTTTGACTGTCTGCCGGTTGGCGTCGATGTAATGGCAGTCGGCATAGTGACAGCCGGAGACCAGGACGATGGGGGCCCCGCAGCGGAACGCCTCCAGAACCATTTCCTCGGAGACACGTGCAGAGCACATGGTCCTCACCACGCGGTTCGTGGCCGGATAGCCGAGACGCGTGATACCGGCCATGTCTCCACCGGAGTAGGAACACCAGTTGCAGGCGAAGACAAAAACCTTCTCTTCCGGTTTCTCGGCCAGCACGGCGCGTATCTGGGCTGTGTACTGCTCGTCGGTGAAGTGGCGCATGGTGATGGCGTCGAAGTTGCAGGCGGCAGCGCACGCTCCGCAGCCCGCGCACGCCGCCTCTATCACCTTCGCCGTCTGTCCCTTCTCCCAGACGATGGCCGAGAAGGGGCATATGGAGGCGCACACCCCGCACATCGTGCAGAGCTCCTCATCAATATGGCTCGTAATGGCCTCGATGGATATCTTCCCGGCACTGAGCAGGGCACCGGATCTGGATGAAGCGGCCCCGGCCTGGCAGACCGAGTCTTTGATATCCTTTGGAGACTCGCAGAAACCCGCGAAGAAGACACCGCGGGTCGGGGCATCGATCGGCTTCAGCTTCGGGTGGGACTCCATGAAGAAACCGTCGGAGGTCTTCGACAGGGAGAGCATACCGGAAATCTTCTTCAGATCCTCGGGCGGGCCGACACCGATCGAAAGCACCACCATGTCGAGTTCGTGCCGCTCAAGTTTCCCGGAGGTCGTGTTCTCGACGGTGATGATGAGGTTGTTCGTCTCGGGGTCTTCCTCGATATCGCCCGGAAGGCCGCGCACGTAACGCGTGCCCGCCTCCTTGGAGCGCTGGAACATATCCTCGAATGACTTCCCGAACGCCCGGATGTCCTGGTAGAAAACCACATTCTCTATATCCGGGTAGTGGTCAGCCAGCAGCAGGGTGTCCTTGATGGTGTTCATGCAGCAGATGTT
>JAGLTZ010000002.1 GCA_023135015.1 Candidatus Latescibacterota bacterium | reverse complement strand
AATTCGGGGGGGGAAAACTGCGCGATCTCGAGGCTGTAGATACGGATATCTCTCGCCTCAAGATCCGCCGCCTCCCCGCGCCTTGCCTTCTTATATGCCGGCTCCCCTTCGATCTTGACCGCGGAGTACTGAGGTGGGACCTGTTCCACTTCACCTACCCAACCTTGAAGGACTCTCCTGACATCCTCCTCGGCGACTGCGGCTACCCTCTCCGGGTCCACCTTCTCGATGACCGAACCTGTCATATCGCATGTATCGGTCTTACTTCCGAGACAAATTGTACCGCTGTAGGATTTCGGATACTCGTCCAGGTATTGCATCAGCCGGGTTGCACGACCTACGAGCAGTATGAGAAGACCGGTCGCGAAAGGATCCAGCGTGCCGGCATGGCCTACCTTCGTTCCCTGCAGGGCTTTCCGGACCCACCTTACAGCGTCAAAGGAGCTCCACCCATCAGGCTTGTCCACCAGGACGAATCCGTCGTGCAAGGGATCCCCCTTTATGACAGCCACTTGACTACCTCTGAAACGATATTGTCCTTTACTTTTTCCAGTGAACCCCGGACTTCGCAACCTGAAGCTTTCTCGTGCCCTCCTCCTCCAAAGACCTCGGCTATCAACCTGACATCCACTCTCCCACGCGAACGGAGACTGGCCCGGTAGACACCATCACCCGTCTGGCGTATGAAGATCCCGACCTCGACGCCCTCGACCTGCATGGTGTAGTCAACAATGCCTTCACTGTCGAGGTGGCCGTCTGGGAAGAATTTCGTGGCGAGCTCACGGGGCATGATCATCAAGCAAGTTCGCCCGCCATGATACAAATCGATCGTACTCAGCAGATGCCCCAGCAACCTGAAGAAGGGTACAGGCCGCTCGAAGTAGATACGCCGTGCTATCAATGAGGGATCGGCCCCGGCTGCCACCAGAGAAGCTGCGGCTCGCAGGCTGTGGGCATCGGTATTGGAGAACTGGAAGCGTCCCGTATCGGTGAGAACCGCCGCGAATAGCTGGTCAGCTATCACAGATGTGCAATCGACACCAAGTGTTTCCGCCATTCTCAGAACCAGTTCGGCAGACGATGCACGTTCCGGATCGACGATAACAATATCCCCAAAGCAATCATTGCTCACATGGTGGTCTATGTTTACCTCTGGTGCCCCCTGTACAAGCCAATCGTGCAGGTGATCCAGGACAGGTCCCACTCTCTCCCTCTCTGAGGTGTCGACGAAGATCACCATCTGGAACAGTTCTTTTTCACTCAGGTTCGAGAGGATCGGATCGTCGAATTTCAGGACCGGCCTGTCGATCAGAAACTGGTACTTCCGGGCGATAGAGTCGGAGATAACGATTTCGGTACTTTTACCGGTGGCTTCCAGAATACCGCGGATGCCGAGCGCCGAGCCGACTGCATCCCCATCAGGGTTTATATGAGTAACGATCAGAACTCGATCGATGGGCTCAAGGGCCCTCTCAAGGGCCTCCAGACCCTCAGCTGGAGACATCACGTTCATCTGCAAGTTGTTTCAGAAGGGCATCCATTCGGAAGCCCCGGTCCACAGAGCTGTCATATATGAATCGGAGCTCGGGTGTGTTTCGCAGCTTCACAGTCTCACCGAGTCGTTTGCGAATAAAACCGGAGGCGGCTCTGAGACCTGCCAGGGTTTCCTCCAGATCTTCAGTTTCACCGACTGTCACATAGATCGTCGCCACAGAGAAATCCCGTGCAACCTTGACACCGGTGACAGTAACAAATCCGACACGTGGGTCTTTGACTTCCCGTTCGATCAAGGTCCCTACTATCCGTTTGATCTCATCACCCACACGGTCTGTACGGTCGAAACTCTCCATTAACAAAAGGCTATCTGAACTCGAGGGTGTAATCCTGCATGTAACACGCCGGCTCACGTTCTACACGGTTAACAACCTTACTGAGAACGGCGTTTGCAAATGCCCTGTCATTACTGACCACTACAATAGCTATCTCTGCTGACTGATGCAGATCGTTCTTGTCCACCTCCGCCACGCTTACATTGAAGTTGTTACGGAGCTGTTTGATCAGCTTCTGCAGTATACCGCGTTTTTCCTTCAGTGACCGGCAACCGGGAATGTAAAGCTGGATGACAACGGTCCCTAGAGTCATGACACCTCCTATAAAGTCCTCGCGATTTCTTCCTTCTCATAGACTTCTATAATGTCGCCAACCTTGACGTCGTTGAAGTTCTCCAGACCTACACCGCACTCGAACCCCTCCTTCACCTCGCTTACATCGTCCTTGAACCTTCGCAAACTGCCGACCCTGCCGTCGTAGACGGTCACGCTGTCCCGAATCAGCCTTACTATGCTGCTCCGCATGATGATGCCGTCTACTACCATACAGCCCGCCACAGCCCCAACCCTGGGAATCCTGAAGGTGTCCCTGACCTCCAGAGTGCCTGTGATCTCCTCCTTAATCTCGGGCTTGAGCAGGCCTTCCAGCCCCTGTTTGATGTCTTCGACGGCTTCGTAGATGACCTCGTAGAGCCTGATCTCAACCCCCGTCTGATCAGCCGCTTCACGGGCATTACGGTCGGGCCTCACATGGAAGCCAACGACGATGGCGTTCGAAGCCTGGGCGAGCATCACATCGGTTTCGTTGATTCCTCCTACACCCTGGTGGATTACCCTTATCTGCACCTCATCAGTACTAAGCTTGTGGAATGAATCGCTCAACGCCTCGACCGAACCGTCGGTATCCCCTTTGACGATAAGCGGAAGTTCTTCGATCTCTCCCTCTTCAATCCTTGTGAGCACGCCGCTCAGAGCCGTGGCTTCCCTGAAGGCGAATTCCTGTTCGCGTCGTATCTGCTGGCGCTTCTGAGACAGGGCTCTCGCCTCTTTCTCATCAGCCACCGTGTGAAACGAGTCCCCGGGTTGCGGCAGGCCGTCAAAACCCAATATCTGTACCGACTGGGATGGGTGCGCATCCCGTCTCGGGCGACCCCGAGGGTCGAAAAGAGCTCTGGCGCGCCCCGAATGCATGCCTGCAAGGAATGGATCCCCCTCCTTGAGCTCACCCTTCTGCACCAGGACTGTGGCAACCGGACCCCGTCCTTTATCAAGCTCGGCTTCAAGTACTACTCCTCTGGCCAGACCGGTGCGGTCCGCCTTCAGCTCGAGCATTTCAGCCTGAATGAGAATTAACTCGATCAGCTTATCCACTCCCTCGCCAGTCTTCGCCGAAATCGGCACCGCGACGGTTTCGCCGCCGTAATCCTGCACAACTATGTTATGCTGGGTGAGCTGCTGCTTCACACCTTCCTGGTCTGCATCTGGAAGGTCGATCTTGTTGATCGCAACTACTAAGGGCACTCCGGCTGCCTTGGCGTGGTTGATGGCCTCTACCGTCTGGGGCATAACCTTGTCGTCGGCGGCTACTACGAGCACCACGATATCTGTCAGCTGGGCGCCGCGTGCGCGCATGGCGGTGAACGCTTCGTGCCCCGGAGTGTCGAGGAATGTAACGTTTCCTCCGGGGGTCTCTACTTCATAGGCGCCGATATGCTGGGTGATGCCGCCTACCTCACCATAAACGACACGCGTCTGCCGGATATAGTCAAGGAGTGAAGTCTTCCCATGGTCAACGTGCCCCATCACAGTAACTACCGGGGCACGTGGGACCAGTTTCTCTTTGTCTGCCTCTTCTTCCTCTTCCTCTAAAAAGTCTGCCCCATATTCTTCTATCGATTCGACCTCGAATCCGAATTCGTCCGAAATGAACTCGATGGTCTCCATCTCGAGGCGTTGGTTTATTGTCACAACCAGCCCAAGCTGAAAACACGCGGTTATGATATCACTCGGCGAAACGTCCATCTGAGACGCCAGCTCCGACACAGAGGCGAACTCGGTGACTTGGATTACCTTCCGCTCCTCGAGCTCGACGCCCTCCTCCGGGAGCTCTTCTATGTCACGGCGACGACGATGACCCTTCGATCGTCCCGGGCCACTCCGGATATCCGCAAGTGTCTCACGGATGGTGGATCTTACTTCTTCCGCATCGACAGACTTTCTACCTTTTTTACGTTTCTTCTTCCTCCGGCTCACCGCAGGAACCGGCCTGGGTACCGGCGGACGCCTCTCCTTCACCTGCGGCACCCTGCGCTCTATGATCTTCGGTCCAGTTCCTTCTGTCTCCCTGGCCTCCTTGCTCTGCCGTATCCGCTCGCGCAGGCTGGATCCTGAAAGACGCCCGGCCCTCAGGGAGGCACTCTCAATCGTCTCCTCAACCGGTTCTGCTTCGGATTCTGCCTGGGCCGCGACCGCTGCCTCTTCTTCCCCGGCAGGAAGTACTTCCGGTTCTTCAGCCGCGGGTTTCCCCTCTTCAACGGGGAGTGCTTGAAGAGCGGCAGCTTTTTCCTCGGCGAGTCGTTTGGCCTCGGCTGCTTGCTTCTTGATCCGCTCTGTTTCGGTTCTAACCCGAGACAGCTTTTCGGCAACCCTGCGCGCCACTTTGTCATCCGGCTTCTTGCGAAGACGCTTCTTCTCCCCCTCCTTCTTCTCCTTCACAGCTTTGCGCTTGGCCACGGCTGACTCTTTCTCTGCCTTTTCCAGGGCCTTCCGCTTTTCAGCTACCTCTTTCTTGCGGGCTTCTTCAGCAAGAGACGCTTCCTTTTGACCCTCGAAGTAATCCGCTATAGCCTGCAGCATCTCTTCGTTTACGGGACTCATATGGCTCTTGGTCTCGTAGCCGAGGTTCTGAAGGACCTCCAGCATGGCCTGGCTCGAAATCTTGAATTGCCGTGCCACCTCATATACTCGGTTCTGCTTGCTCAAACCTGCCTCCGTACAGCGGTTGTGGGCGCTGTGCACCTACAACGCAGCATCTTCGCCCGAATTCCTGCCGTTACGAGCCGTCGCCTCACATATCGCTTCTGCCAGCCCCGGGTCCGTTATGGCCACTACGGCCACTTCCATTCTCCCAAGTGCACCGCCGAGCGCTTGCTTATTGCCCAATACCGTAAAGGGTACGCCATGCTCCTCGCTGAGCGCTTTCATCTCGCCGGACACCGCATTTCCGGCGTCTGCAGCCAGGAACAGGTGTACCGCCCTGCGCCTGTGGAGCGCATTTCGCACTGAATCCCTTCCCACAGCCGCGTTACCTCCCTTCAGAGCCAACCCGATAAGATTAATCGCGGCCCTGTTCCTGATCACCTTCACCACCATCAGCTTCCTCACCTGTCCGGGAGACTTCCTGTATCACAGGCTCATCATCACCACCGGATTCGAGTGCCTCCTCATCTGCCGGAGAGACCTCTTCAACCACCGGCTCTTCCTCCCCGCCTGTGATGACTGCCTCATCTGCTGCAGACTCACTTTCAACCACAGCAGGTGCGTCTTCGTCGCGTTCCTCTGTTTTTCGAAGGATTTCGGTATCGATAACCCAGTCTTTCTCGTCAAGGCCCTCAACCACCGTTTCCGCAACCGCTGATGGGGCCGGAAGGGCCGGCTCCCTGAGTGCATCGGATTCAGCGGCCTCTTCCGCGGTCTCAGCCACTGGTTCCCTCTCGGGTGGAGCGTACGTTTCTCCCGTAAAAGCTTCGAGCGCTTTAATCAGAGACGTGAAAGTGGCCGGACCAATTCCAGGTATCGCCTGGATCTCGTCAGGCGTCATGGACTGCAGGTCCTGGACGTACTCAACCCTTTCAGCGCTGAGCATCTCTTCCTGATGTTCGGTGATATCGAGTTCACCGATGCGCTGGTAAACACCTTCCACCTCTTTAAGGGCTCGATCGTAGTCTGCCTCGGAGACCACATCGATACGGTAACCTACCAGCTCACCCGCAAGCCTGGCGTTGGTGCCGCCGGGCCCCAGAGCCAATGCGATCTGGTCCTCATGCATGATGAGGGTCAGTTCTTTGCGCTCATCATCGATCAGCACGCGGCTGACCCTGGCTGGGCCGATGGCCTTGGTCACGAAGAAT
>JAGLTZ010000199.1 GCA_023135015.1 Candidatus Latescibacterota bacterium | reverse complement strand
TTGGTGAACAGGTCCCAGATGATCTGCTGGTCCATGGCGTTGCCCATACCCACATCGGCGCGCACACCTTCTTCCGTGATAAATGTGTTCTCCGGACTCGTGGAAGGACCGCTGACCAGCAGACCCGTCTCCGGGTCCTCGACCAGGTAGTCAAGGAAGAAGAGGGCGGCCTCACGCATCACCGGGAACGCCCGCTGGCGCAGGAAGTCGAGGTCTCCTGTGAACTGCCAGTGTTCGAACAGGTGTCGGCAGCACCAGGCGCCTCCCAGCGGCCACAGCCCCCACACGGTACGGCCGATGGGGACCGTGAACCACCAGGCGTCCGACGTATGGTGGGCAACCCACCCCCGGGCGCCGTAGAGGTCGCGGGCGGTCTTGCGTCCGCGCGCGATCAGGCCGTCGACCATGTCGAAGAACGGTTCGTGACACTCAGGCAGGTTGGCCACTTCCGCCGGCCAGTAGTTCATCTGGACATTGATGTTGGTGTGGTAGTCCGCGTTCCAGGGTGCGGTGATGTGTTCGTTCCAGATCCCCTGCAGGTTGGCGGGCATCGTGCCGGGGCGGGAGGAGCCCATCAGCAGATAGCGGCCGAACTGGAAGTAGAGGGCGAACAGCGCCGGGTCATCGGCCCCCTCGCGGAGTTCCGCCAGACGCACATCCGTCGGCTTCGAGACCTGATCGTTCGAACCGAGATCCAGCGAAACCCGGTCGAAGAGACTCTGGTGCTCGCCGATGTGGGCCACCCTCAGCTGGGCGTAACCCTTCCGGGAAGCTGCTTCGACATGGGATCGGGCTGTGTCGCGAGGATCGTCTCCATAGTAGTCGGTTCCGGCTCCAATAAGCAGAGTCGTTCTCCCGCCGATCTCATTTCTGATTCCAACCACGCATGCGAAGCGTACGCCCGGGTGTCCCTCGTTGACAGCCCTGCCGGTCATGGTGATCAGGTTTCCGTCCCGCTCGATCGATCCTTCGGGGAGTTCCGGGCGGGTGAGCCGGATGTTGAACTTCGGTCCGTCCGGCGCTTCGAGTCGTAAAACGATCACGTTGTCCACGGCGGTTGCAAATACTTCCCTGATGACGTGATAGCCGCCTGCCGTCCAGTCGGTTCGGGCGATTCCATCGCGCAGGTTTAAAGAACGTATATATCTGCTTAGGGAGGGGAGTGAGCCCGTTTCAATCGTGAGGTCACCAAGTGTCTGGTGGCTGCGGGTGAGACGCTCGCTCATGAATCTCTCCTGCATGAGCCGCTGAGCCTCCACGACCTGGCCGGAGAACCACAGCTCCCGGGCGCGTGCGAGATCAGCCGGGTCCACCTCTCTCTCACGTTCGAGAGGACTTCCCGCCCACAGGGAGTCGACGTTGAGCTGGATCCGCTCTTTCCCAACGCCGCCGAAGACCATCGCCCCCAGGCGGCCGTTACCGACCGGAAGTGCTTCGTTCCAGTTCTCCGCCGGCTGTAAATACCATAGTGTCAGCTCACCAGCCTGTTGTGGCGGGCTTCCCGGGAGAAGGGTTTCTGCTGACAGACAAAAGGCCGCGCTGCCGAGCAGCGCACTCTGCTGTATGAAATCGCGACGAGAGAGTTCCATCTGCTATACTACCCTGGTTCTAAGAGAGATCGGTGAACGTGAAGAGTATACAGGAGAGAGTTCGGTGTTTCATACTGTTCGACCGCTACGTGGGACAGTGCCTTGACAAGCCCTCCCGGTGGCATAAGATACCCTCGACCTGGAGCATCCAAGCGGAAGGCGAGTGCCATAGAAGATCTCGGCAGGAAGATCGCGGAGGAAGGTCTGAGCATCGGCGCCATCAAGCTCGACCCCGATAATCCCTTCCAGTGGGCATCCGGTTACCGCATGCCCATCTACAACGACAACCGGATGTTCCTTTTTTATCCCGAAACCAGAAAAACGATCGTCCGCGGTCTTGCTCGCATAATCGAGGAGGAGGGGATCTCTTTCGATGTCGTCGCCGGTACCGCCACCGCCGGCATCCCCCACGGAACTTCACTGGCCGACCTGCTAGGCTGTCCCTTTATCTACATACGTGATAAGCCGAAATCCCACGGGTTGAGGAACAGGATTGAGGGTATCGATGCGGAATCGGATCTGGGGGGAGGAAAGGTAATCGTCGTCGAGGATCTGATCTCGACGGGAGGGAGCTCGGTGGCGGCGGTGCAGGCGGTCCGGGATGCGAACGGTATATGCGAATACTGCCTGGCCATCTTCAGCTACGGACTGGACCGGGCGGCCGAACAGTTCGCGGCACTCGACCCGCCGTGCGAGGTCAGGTCTCTTCTGACCTTCGACATCCTGCTCGATGTCGCCCGTACAGGCAGCCACTTATCCGATGAACAGATCTCCCTGCTGACCGAGTGGAGGGAGGATCCCTTCAACTGGGGGCAGAAGCACGGCTTCCCGAAGGTGGAATAGACAGGACCGGTGTTGTGACGGAACTTTCCCGGAAAGAACAGGCTGCGAGGGAGATGGTCTGCCTGCCGCTGGACGGCCTGAATTCAATTGCCGAGGTGAAGGGCCGTGTCGAAGAGCTCAGCCCATTCGTCGGGCTCTTTAAGGTGGGCAAGGAGTCCTTCACGCGTTTCGGACCCGAGATTGTCGATCTGGTAAAAGAATACGGATCTGGTGTCTTCCTCGACCTGAAATACCACGATATCCCCAATACGGTTCAAGGTGCAGCCCGGGCGGCGGCCCAGCTGGGCGTCTCGATGTTCAATGTCCATGCCTCCGGCGGACTCGCGATGATGCAGGCCGCCAGGCAGGGAGTGGAGGAGGCGAACCTTCCCGGCGGTGAGGCGCCGAAAATAGTCGCCGTAACCGTATTGACCAGTATTGATGAGGAAATCCTCAATATAGAGTGTGGAGTGTCGGGTAGTGTGGAGGGGCAGGTCCTTCGTCTGGCAAAACTCACCGAAGAGGCGGACCTGGATGGCATTGTTTGCTCCGCCGCCGATCTGGATGCCCTGAAGGGTACTCTGCGCCCCGGGTTCCTTTTCGTCACACCCGGGATCAAGGGAACGAGCACCCCTGCGGGCGAGGACCAGAAGCGCGTTCTCACGCCCGGCAGGGCCGTGGCGGCCGGGTCCTCGATGCTGGTTGTGGGTAGGGCCATCACCGGGGCGGATGACCGGAAGGCGGCGGCCCTTGAAGTATTGCACGATATCGCGAGGGTCCTCCCGGAGTGATGGGTCAGGTATTCAAAGGGTATAGGATGGAATGATCACACTTCTGGGCAAAGAAGTGCGCGGCCGATTCGGATTCCCCTCGGGTATCATAGCCACTAATGAGGATACGGCCAGGTGGATGCTGCAGAATATCCCGCAGCTCGGCTTCTTCGTTGGTAAAAGCACCACTATTGAGCCGCGGGAGGGATACCCCGAGGACATTATCAGCCAGCCGGCTCCCGACTCGCTCTGGAACGCCGTTGGCTATGCCAATCCCGGTCTCGAGGTGATGGTGGAGAGCTATCGTGAACTGAAGGAATCTGCTCCATCAGATGTTTTCCTGATGCCGCAGGTAGGGGAGAGCAGCGAGGAGAGCTTCGCGCACTGCGTCGCCGAGTTCGACCGGGCCGGCGACGCGGTGGACGGAATCGAGATCAACCTTTCCTGTCCACATGTAGAGAAGGGCGGCGTCCTGATCGGATCCGATCCGGAATGCGTCCACGGTATTGTCTCGGCGTCACGGCGGGCGACAAAGAAGCCGCTGATTGTGAAGCTGAACGCAGGCGTCGATCTTCTAGAGGATGTTGCGAGGGCAGCCGCTGATGCAGGTGCCGACGCGCTGTCGGCCATTAACTCCCTGGGCGGTCCAAACCCCGAAATAAGCAACCAGTTCGGCGGACTCTCGGGAGCGCAGATATTCCCTGCCACTCTGGAGGCCATCAGACGGATCCGTTCGGCAGTGGATCTACCGCTTGTCGTAATGGGAGGGATCCGGGGCGCCGCCGACATCAGGCATCTGGATGATATCGACTCCTCCTCCTTCTACGCGATCGGCACTGCCCTGAGCGGTCTCGACTCGGAGGAGATCAGGCGCTACTTCCAGCAGCTTGAGCGGGATCTTGCCGAAGGTACCGACCTCGCGGCTGAAATGACACTTTCCGAAATGCTGATGGACTACCGTCCCTTCGTGGTCTCGGAGGTGGTGGAATTCAACGAAACACTCCGGTTGATCAGGTTCCACCAGAACATCGATGCCGAGACGGGCCAATTCGTCTTCCTGAAGCTGGGAACCGGCCTCTCCAAGCCCTTCTCGGTGGCGAGTAACCGCGATGGCCTCGAGCTCGTCGTGCGCAAAGTGGGCAAGATGACTGCGAAGTCGTTCGAGCTCAAACCCAACGACGTGGTGCGCATCCGCGGGCCTTACGGCAAGTCTTTCTCCCTGCCTGCCGACCGGCAGGTGATCTTCGTGGGCGCCGGCTGTGGCATAGCGCCCGTTCTCCATGCAGCCGAGCACCACAGCGGTCCGAAACGGTTCGTCATCGGCGCGGTCACAGCGAGCGAGCTTATCTATCTGGACACCTTCCGGGAGATGGGAAAGGTGGCGTTTTCAACCGACGACGGCAGTGCCGGTCGTTCAGGCCTGATCACCGAGCTTCTCGAGGAGGTCCTCGAGCAGGAGAAGCCGGAGAACGCATGTTTCTTCAACTGCGGGCCTGAGATAGCTATGAAAGGTGTGGATCAGATCGCTCGGAAGTACGCTCCGCCTGAGGATATCTTCCACCTCGTTGAGCGGATGACCAGCTGCGGCATAGGCATCTGCGGGAAATGCTCTATACCATCCGGAGAGAGGCTGTGCGTGGACGGACCGGTCTTCACAGCCGCTGACTTCACTCCCGGTCAATACCTGCGGGATAAAACCGGGAAACGTATACCGATCTCCTGATAACAGCCCGAAGGCTGCCTCTCTAGATCAAGTTGTGTTCTTTGTGCTTACCCGCAATAATAGCAGCCAGTTTATCGAAGGGCTCAAAATCTTCGTCACCAGGATAACCTTTGACAACAACAGGATCAAATATTTCCACCTTT
>JAGLTZ010000198.1 GCA_023135015.1 Candidatus Latescibacterota bacterium | reverse complement strand
AACGAGAAGCGCATGCTGCAGGAAGCGGTTGACGCCCTTCTCGACAACGGGAGGCGGAGCCGTGCGGTCCGTGGAACCGGCAGCAGAGCATTGAAGTCGCTGAGCGATCTGCTCAAAGGTAAGCAGGGGCGCTTCCGGCAGAACCTGCTCGGCAAGCGGGTCGACTACTCAGGGCGTTCCGTGATCGTGGTGGGGCCCGAGCTGAAGATGCACCAGTGCGGACTGCCCAAGTTGATGGCGCTGGAGCTGTATAAGCCCTTTATCATCCGCAAGCTCGAGGAGCAGGGACTGGTGCAGACCATAAAGGGCGCCAAGAAGCTTGTGGAACGCGAACAGCCCGAGGTGTGGGACATCCTCGAGGAGATCATCAAGGACCATCCTATCCTGCTGAACCGTGCACCGACACTGCACCGTCTGGGGATCCAGGCCTTCCAGCCTGTTCTGGTGGAGGGGAAGGCGATCCGCCTCCACCCTCTGGTCTGCGTTGCATTCAACGCCGACTTCGACGGTGACCAGATGGCCGCGCACGTGCCTCTTTCCTTCGAAGCAATCCTAGAGGCGCGGATGCTGGTGCTCTCGACGCACAACGTTCTCTCGCCGGCGCACGGCCGACCGATAGATATCCCGACACAGGATATGGTGCTCGGGATCTACTACCTCACCAAGGCGAACCCGGAGGCACGGGGCAAGAAGACTCCATTCGCAAGCGTGGATGAGGCGATCCTTGCCCACCACTTCGAGAAGGTGGACCTGCACGGGACCGTCGGGCTGCGCACGGACGGCCAGGTGATCGAGACGACGATGGGCAGGATCCTGTTCAACGAGATCGTCCCGGAAGGGATACCCTTTGTAAACGATGTGATGGACAAAAAGCAGATCGAATCGCTGGTCAGACATGTCCATGACCTGATGGGCAACCGGGGTACTGTGGAGTTCCTCGACCGCCTGAAAGATCTGGGTTTCAAGTACGCCACCATGTCGGGTACCACAGTCGGGATCGATGACATCATAGTGCCTGCTGAAAAACAGGCTATGGTCGAATTGGCCCAGAAGGAAGTCGACCGTATTCAAAAGATGTACAACAACGGGATCATTACCGATTCAGAGCGCTACAACATGATCATCGACGTGTGGACCCATACCACTTCCGATGTTTCCGAGGTGATGTTCCGGCGGATGTCCGAGGATCGCAACGGGTTCAACCCGGTCTATATAATGGCCGACTCTGGTGCCAGGGGCTCGAAGGAGCAAATCCGTCAGCTGGCGGGTATGCGAGGTCTGATGGCCAAGCCGCAGAAGAAGATCACCGGTCAGGTCGGTGAGATCATCGAGAACCCGATAACAGCAAACTTCCGTGAGGGTCTGAGTGTACTGGAGTACTTCATCTCCACGCACGGCGCCCGCAAGGGCCTCGCCGATACCGCCCTGAAGACGGCGGATGCCGGTTACCTGACCCGCCGTCTGGTCGATGTGGCCCAGGATGTGATTGTGTCGGAAGAGGACTGCGGCACGATCAAGGGCATCCAGACCGGTGACCTGAAGGAGGGGGAAGAGATCATCGAGCCGATGCGGGACCGTGTCCTCGGCCGCGTCGTGCTGGAGGATATCAACGATCCGGAAAGCAAGGAGCTGATTCTTGCCGCCGGTGAGGAGATAACGGAATCGGTCGCCGAACGTATCGAAGATATCGGCATCGAGAGCATACTGATCAGGTCGGTGCTGACGTGTGAGTCGCACCGTGGCGTCTGCCAGAAGTGCTATGGGCGCAATCTGGCCACAGGTCTGGTAGTGAATATTGGGGAGGCGGTCGGTGTGATGGCTGCCCAGAGCATAGGTGAGCCGGGCACCCAGCTGACACTGAGGACATTCCACATCGGCGGTACTGCCAGCCGGATCACCGAGCAGTCGGAGATCGTGGCCAAGCAGGCCGGGCACCTGGAATTCAAGGGTCTCCACCTTATCGAGAAGAAGACGAAGGAGATGTCTCACACGGTGGCCCTGAACCGCACCGGAAAGATCCTGATCAAGGACGATCGGGATCACATTCTAACCAAGTACAACGTGCCGTACGGTGCTTCGGTCCTGGTGGAGGACGGGCAATCTGTCGAGAAGGGGCAGAAGATCTACGAGTGGGATCCCTACTCAACCGTCATCCTGACCGAGTGTAACGGCAAAACGGTGTTCAAAGATCTGGTCGATGAGCTCACCGTGCGCGAGAAGCTCGATGAGCAGACCGGTTCTAAGGAAAGGGTCATCATCGAGCACCGCGATAAGAGCCTTACTCCTCAGATCAACGTATGCGACTCAAAGGGGAAAAAGCTCGACTCCTACATTCTTCCTACCGGATCTCTCCTTCAGGTCAAGGACAGCCAGGAGGTGAAGGCGGGAGATGCACTCGTCAAGATCCCGAGGGAAATCTCGAAGACGAGGGACATCACCGGAGGTCTACCCCGTGTAGCAGAGCTCTTCGAGGCACGCCGGCCGAAAGAGCCCGCCGTCGTTACAGAAATAGACGGAGTTGTCAAGTTCGGTGGCACGGTCCGCGGTGCGAGGGAGCTTCAGGTAGAGGGCGATGTCGAGACGCGTACATACCGCATTCCATACGGAAAGCACATTCTCGTACACGAGGGGGATTACGTCATCGCCGGTGAAAGACTCTCTGAGGGAAGTGTCAATCCGCACGACATCCTCGGTATCCTGGGCGTGGGGAAGGTGCAGGAGTATCTGGTTAACGAGATCCAGGA
>JAGLTZ010000197.1 GCA_023135015.1 Candidatus Latescibacterota bacterium | reverse complement strand
CAGGACCGGTCCGCGCAAGTGCCGCCCCGCACTGAGTTCTCTCCTTGGAATCTGCGCCGCCGCTAGGTTCCCTCCCTCCCAGACCATAGATCGGGTCGGGAACGCCTCCTGCAGCGGTTCTGAATCGAGGGGGGGCAGCAGCTCATCCAGATCGGCGGCGCACGGGCCGTGCCCCTCGACACGCAGCGACACGAGCTCGACCACCGTACCGGGGCGGTCGTATCCGTAACGCTCCCTGTGTGCGGTGGCGAAGCTCTCGCACAGTCTGTTCCACGATCCTGTACCGGCTCCAGCCCACTGCTGTAGAGCGACCACGAGTTCGAATGACTGACCCCGGTAGCGCATATCGGCCGTGCGAACCAGCCGGCACTCATCTGACGAGGCCCCCGCCTCCTCCAGCCCGGCGGTTACCTCAGCTTCCAGTTCCTTCCATACGGCTTCGACACCTGCGGCATCGCAGTCCGGATCGATCCCCAGAACGGTACGCGCCCTGTCCACCCTCAGGCCCGCCACGAGCGTCCCCACGGCCGAGAGAAGGCCGGGCTCGTACGGCACCAGCACGCGCCCGATCCCCATTTCGCGGGCAAGGGCGGCAGCGTGCATAGCGCCCGCCCCCCCGAAAGCAACGAGCACGTACTCGCGGGGGTCCTTCCCCCGCTCTACGCTGATCCGCCGCAGCGCACCTGCCATCGCCGTAACCGCAACGCGGACAACGCCTTCGGCGGCTTCATAAGGAGAAAGTTTCACCGACCCCGGCGCTTGTGAGGCCGCTTTGGCCAGCCCCCGGAGCCCTTCCAGTGCGGCGTCGCCATCCAGCGACATTGCGCCACCCAGCAGGCCGGCGGCCGGGAGCCTGCCCAGGACCAGGTTCGCGTCGGTAACGGTGACACCTTCGCCATCCGGCCCCGGCCGGCGGCGCCCATAGGCCAGCGGTCCCGGGTCCGCACCAGCGCTCTGGGGACCGACTATAACTGCTCCCCCGCGATCCACCCTGGCCAGACTACCACCACCCGCCCCCACCGTGTGAAGGTCAACCTGGCCTACCAGGAGGGGATACCCTTCGATACCCCCTTCGGCCGTCTGCCGGATACTTCCCTCGCAGAGGGCTACATCGGTGCTGGTTCCGCCCATATCAAAGGTAAGGATCTTCTCGAAGCCGGCACGCCTCGCTACCGCGACGGCCCCCGCAACCCCCGCGGCAGGCCCGGACAGCAGCGTGTGGACCGGTTCCCTCGCGGCCTGTACCGCCGAGAGGCTTCCCCCGCTGGAGGTCGTAATCATAAGGCGGGCCTCTCCCAACCCACTGTGCAGCGATTCCAGATAACGCCCCATGACCGGCTGGACGGCGGCGTTCACGGCAACCGTAGAGGTGCGCTCATACTCGCGGAAGACTGGAATCAGCTCCGACGACAGGGTAATCCCGATACCAGGGAAACGCCCGGCGAGTGCTCGGGCGACGATCTGTTCGTGCCCGGGATTGGCGTATGAGTGCAGCAGGCATACGGCGAAGGCTTCGGGAGGCGGGTCCAGGTTGCCTATCCTGTCGAGCAGATCCTCGATCTCGGGGCCCTCCGGATCCAGCTCCAGCTCCACCTGGCCTTCGGGACCCACCCGTTCAGCCACGTCCAGACGGCGCCCGCGCCCTATCAGCGGCTCCGGACGCCTGACCTCCAGGTCGTAGAGGGCGGGCCGGTCCTGACGGCCGATCTCGAGCACATCCTCGAAGCCGCGGGTGGTCACCAGCACTGCGGCGGCGACATCGCCCGTCAGGATGGCGTTGGTGGCCACGGTGGTACCGTGCGCGATCCGGTCGGCCCCGCCGGGGATGCCCTCCCCCAGAATGCTCTCCACACCCTCGAGGACTGCCTTGTGGGGAGCATCGGGGGTGCTGGCCAGCTTTAAATGGACCAGTCCTTCGGGCCCCAGCGCCACCAGATCGGTGAAGGTACCTCCCGTATCGACCCCGATGAGACGCCCTTTCACGGCCTGATCTCCCTCAACCGGTACCTCATGATCCAGATGATTCAGATATTTCAGATATTTCCGCCTCGCTCAACAGGCGTGCTCCGGAAGCGGCGTGAAGATGATGGAAGGAGAGCCCGCTCCCGAACCCGGCCTCGAAAGCCTCCGTGACTGCCGACTCCAGCTCCTCCTCACAGCCCTCCCTGTGGAAGATAACACAGCAACCACCGAATCCCGCACCCGTCAGTCTCGCCCCGAACACCCCGTCCACCTCCAGGGCCGATTCAACTATGATATCCAGCTCGGGGATGCTCACTTCGTAAAGCCGGGCCAGGGAGTGGTGGCACTCCGTTATCAGTTGTCCGAATCTCTCCACCTCGCCCAGGGCGAGGTGGGCAACACCCTTCGGGACCCGTTCTATGGCGCCGACGACGTGTTCGACGCGCTTGCGTAACGTATGGGGGAGCAGATCCTCCATCCCGGCGAGATCCCCGGGCGAAAGGTCCCGCAGCGACTTGATCGGACCCGCCACCTTGCGCAGGATCTCCAGCGCGGTCTCGATCTCGTGGCGGCGCCTGCTGTACCGGCCGTCGGCAAGCTCCCTGCGTACGCCCGAATCTACCACCGTGATCGCGCTCTGCCCGGGGAGGCTGACATTCTTATAGGTCAAGCGCCTGCAGTCGAGGAAGAGCGCCTTCCCCTGCTCGGCCAGGAGGCTGGCGAACTGGTCCATGATCCCGCACGGCACGCCGGCCCACCTGTTCTCTGCGCGCTGGCAGAGCAGCGCCGCTTCGGGTGTGGCCTGGACCCCGGTACCAAACGCGGTATATATGGCGGCCTCCAGAGCCGCCGAAGATGAGAGGCCGGATCCGACAGGCACATCACCCGCGATCGCCACCAGGCCGGAAGCGAGCGGTACTGCCGCCTCATCCATCTCCAGGATCACCCCCGCGACATAGCGCCGCCAGCGGCTCTGGCGTCCTCCTGCAAGCTGTTCGAACTCCTCACGGTCCCCTCGGAGATTGCTCAGGCGGGCGAGTTCCAGGGTGAATCTGTCGTCGAAATCGAGGCTGTGGAATTCGATCGTGCCGGAATCGTCCACCGCAACTGCACAGCTCACGAACCGGTCCACCGCAACCGGCAGCACATAGCCCTCGTTGTAGTCGGTGTGCCCGCCCAGCAGATTCACCCGACCCGGGGCTATCGCGACCCTGATACCGGAGGGTTCGAGCCCTTCGCTCCGGCCGGTTTCGCGCACCAGCCTCTCCAGCCGTTGGACCGCCCGCTGTGCGGGCCCGCGTATTTCAGATTCGGGAGAGATCAATCCGGCCCTCTGTTTACTGAGAACCAGTTCTGCACCCGGGAAAGAGCCTCCTTTGCGGTAACAACCGAAGGATCACCCCACCCGAGTGATTGTAGAAAGGTCCCGCCATACGACTTGCGCACTATCCGCGGGTCGAGCACAAGCACGACACCACGGTCCCCGCGATGCCGGATGAGCCGTCCCATGCCCTGCTTGAATTTCAGCACGGCCATCGGCAGCAACAACTCCGTAAACGCCCTCCCGCCTTCCCTCTCAAGCCGTTCCGCGCGCGCCTGCAGGACGGGCTCGGAGGGCACCCTGAAGGGCAGCCGTGTCAACACGAGCAGGCTGAGCGCCTGGCCGCGTACATCTATTCCCTCCCAGAAGGAGTCTGTCGCCAGAAGCGCTTCCCCCTTTCCCGTTCGAAGCGATTCGAGAAGCATAGTCCGGGGCGCCTCACCCTGGCGCCGCAGCCTGATTCCCTTTTGTGCAAGAGGCTCCGCAAGCAGGTCGTGGATGCGCTTCATTGACCCGTACGAGGTCACCAGCACCAGTGTCCTGCCGCCAGCTGCGACGATCGCCGGCTCCAGCAGCAGGGCGAGCGCCCGGTCGTGGTCCGACTCGGTTGGCTCCGGAAAGTCGTCCGGTATCAGCAGCTCCACCTGCCGGGCATGATCGAATGGGCTGGGCAGAACCTCCGCCACAACGCGCCCGGCCTCCAGGCGGTCCAACCCGAGACGGCAGGATATGAACTCGAAGCTTCCTCCCACGGCCAGCGTCGCCGAGGAAAGAAGGGCGCCTTCGACCACCTCGAAAGCGGCTCTGGCCAGGTGGGCACCGACCTCGACAGGCGCCGAGGCCAGAGTCAGCCTGGGTACGTCCCCGCGAGGAGGCCCGCTTTCGAGCCAGCGCACGACCTCCTCCTCGCCGGCATCTACTGGATCGACAAAATGTGTGAGGGCGGTGGCGGCGGTATTCAGGCGCCCCGTTGCGGCCGCTATATCTATAAATGGGGAATCCAGCTCCTGCCCGTATTCCTCACGCAGTGGTCCCAGATCACGCAGCAATCGTTCCAGGCTGGTCGTCAGCCCTAATATCTCCCTCCTCAGGGCGCGGCACGACTCGGCGCCGTCGTGACTCCATGCCGGCTCACTCTCAACATCCTCTGTCAGGCGAAGAGTCCTCTCCTCCTCCTGCCTGGTCATCAGAGACCGGGCCGCGCGCGCAAGGCTTCCGAAATGGGACGGCACCGCCTCGGCCGCCACCGCCAGCGAGGGACGCACCTCCGTCTCGAGCCGCTCCAGCGCCCGCTGTGCCTGTGGATTCCCATCGGTCAGGGGGATCAGGTTCTTCAGAAGGAACGGCAGCAGTCCTTTGCCCGGCCTGCGGCGGTGCTGCAGCCGACCCAGCTGGCGCTGCAGTCCCAGACTGCTTATCTCGGTGCCGAAGTGGCTGGTGGCCACCTCCTCAACGTGCTGCGCCTCGTCCAGGATAATATGACTGTATGGAGGCAGTACCGCCGTACCCGCCTCCGGGCCCAGCGCCTGGCGCAGAGCCAGATCGGTAAAGAGGAGATGGTGATTTACAATCAGGATATCAGCGTTGGCAGCCCCCTTGCGCGCCCTGTAGAAGTGGCATTCGTTGAAATAGGGGCACCTGGCGCGGGTACAGTCGTCGGCTTCGGTGGCCAGCTGCTCCCACAGCACATTCCGGGGTGGCGGGCTCAGGTCGGAGAGGCTTCCGTCGCTGGTCCGGAAGGCCCAATTGGCGAGTTCTCTCAGCTCAGCCGCCTCTCCCTCAGTCTCGGCGAAAAGGTCGGGCTCTCCCATAACTTCATCGGCCTTGCGCAGGCACGCATAGTTGCGGCGGCCTTTGACGAGCACCGCCCTGAAATTCAGCCCTGCTCTCTTCAGGACCGGAAGGTCGGAACCTGTAAGCTGCTCCTGAAGGTTGATCGTATTGGTGGATACAACTACCCGGCGCCTGTTACGGGTGGCCCACAATATCGCCGGGACCAGGTAGGCAAGACTCTTACCTACCCCTGTGCCCGCTTCGACCAGAACCACCCGGCCGTCGTTGAAAACCCCGGCAGCCGCGAGCGCCATCTCAACCTGCGCCTCTCTCGGCTCATAGCCTCCCAGGACCTTCGACAGGGGCCCGCCCGGCTCGAAGAAGAATCTGATCTGCTCCAGTTCGAGCGGCTTCGCCTCCTCCGGCCTCTGAGGCTCCACAACTACGTAGATGCCGGAACAGGCGTTGTCCACGATAGCGAAGCCGATCCCATCTGCCCCCAGACGGGAGGCTGCATCCAGGTCGTGCTCCGATGCCTCGAGGGTACCGCCGGGATGATTGTGGATCACAAGGTCGCCCGGACGGACCGCCTGGGCCACTGCCGGTACCGCCCCTTCTGTCCCGCGGGCCGCCACCTCAGCCTCGACTACGATCCCTTCAGACGAGAGGCGCCCTACGAAGAAAACCTCACTGCCGCCCGCGGATTCAATCTCGCACGCGATGGCATCGGCCACATCGGGCGCAAGCCACTCCTCAATGGAGCGCGCGG
>JAGLTZ010000196.1 GCA_023135015.1 Candidatus Latescibacterota bacterium | reverse complement strand
TCGAGAGGCTCACCCCACGGCCCTTCGGCCACTACCCTGCCATCCACGCTGACCTGTGCCTGCCCCCGGGCCAGCTCAATGTCAATAAGGTGTCCCCTGTAGAGGAGGCTGCGGCAGGTGAGGTATTCCAGGCCGAGGTCGAGGGGATGGTGCGAGAGGGCGTAGTCACCCATGGCGAGCTCCAGCAGCGGCGGCTGCAGCCCCACTGCAAACCTGAGGATAAGGTCCGCAAGCCACGAGTGCATGTAGTCGTCGATGCCGCGATAGAAGCAGGGCTGACCCGAATACGGGTGGTAGTGTTCGAAGGTGTTGGGACGTCCGGGGTCGCCGCCGGTGAAGAGCATCCTCACGTAACGGGTCAGGAAATGCGCGGCGTGAGGCGCCAGCCCGAAATCGAAAACCCAGGCCGCCCGGGCAAGGGCCTCGAGGACGTGGCTGTTGGTCATCGGCCATACACGCCCGTTCCAGGGGCAGTTCATCCTTTTACCCTTCCACCGCGCGTCGGGATCGAACCATGGGTCATCGGCGCTCGTGGCGGGCACCGGAAAGGGTGTCCAGAACTTCTCCGGATCCAGAAGGTGCTCCCACAGAGCGGGCATCTGTTCAGCTCCGGCCAGATCGGTCATGAACGGGTAGAACCCCACCGCCGCTTTGACCCCGGTACGCTCCATCCCGCGTGGATCCACATCGCTGAACCAGTGCTCCTCGGGATCCCACATGTATTCCAGAACGGCTGCGGCCGTCTTGTCCGCCTCACTGTTCCAGCGCTCGACCTCTCCCTCCCGGCCGATCTTGCCGGCAACAATGGCCAGGGCCCGTTTGAGCCGGTAGATGTAGACGGTGGCGTCCACCGCCTTGAGCTGAATATTGCTTACCCACCCCGGCCTGTCAGCTTCGCTGAATACCGCCATATAGCGGCTCATGTACTCCTGGCCAGTCTCGTAATGGGAGACAACATCGTAAAGTCCCGAATCCTCCCTGTCGCGCTCGCGGTCGAAGTACTCGGCGTAGCGACTCAGCGGCTCGTAGACCTCTTCACAGAAAGCGGGGTCGGGGTGAACCTGCTCGAGGGCAAGCAGGGCGCCTCCCCAGTCGGCCAGGTAGAAATCTGTCTTACGGTCTGTGTTGTGGTAGATCCTTCCCGGAAACGAGCCATCCTCGTGCTGGTTTGCGACGAAGTTGCGCAGCGTTCCCCTGGCTGCCGACGGGTCGTGCCTCCATCGGAGGTCGCGCATCTGGGCATGGCCGCTGTATGAGACCGGCATCCTGAAATACCCGATGCCCTCGCAGACGGCCGGGTATTGCCAGTAACCGTGTCCGCCCCTGCCTTCGAGCAGGCGCAGCGCGTACCACCTGTGCTTCCACGCCGCCTCCAGAAAGGGATCGGAGCAGCGGAACTCGGGCACCCCGCTCATAGCCTTCTCCCAGGCCCGTGCGGTCCGGCTCAGGAGCAGACCGGGTGCCTCCCAACCGGGAGGCCCGGGCTGCGGCCCGTTTTCCTGAAGGTCTTCCGGGGGCGTCTCTTCAGCAGGCTCGGCCTCCCCGACCCATCCGGGCGGATTGCGTACCGCTTCCGCCCCTATCGTTACCTGCTCGCTCTCCACGGCGTCCTTTCCGGTCTCACCGGGCACCTCGAAGACCACGGTCAGGCTCTCCCTGCCGCCGGCCCCACGGGCCAGTTCGGCGTGCAGGGCCGCATAGTAGATCCCATGAGGGTCGTTGCCCGACTGGCGCACATCACTGCCAAGCCCCGGCCTCTCCCACACTCCCGACCAGGGTGTAAGTCCCCAGTGCGGTTGGATCTGCCGTCCTTCCGAGAACTGAACCGACCAGGATGAGGCTTCACGGTCAAGGCTGAGCCGGCACCGTATCTCCACCTGAGGCTGGCCCGGTGGCATCAGTATCCTCGTCCACACGATACCCCACTGCCCCGCGGCGAAGTCGGCCGCCTTCGTTTCGCGACCATCGGGAAGAACGTAGAGGCCTCCCGTATCGGGCTGGGCGGTCCAGGCGACAAGATGGAGTCCACCCTCCCACGCTTCCGCATCGCCATCGATGGTTATCTCGGCGCACAGCCTGTCATCCTCAGTCAGAGCCAGGTTCTCCCATGCCGTTACCTCTCCGGCAAACTCCTCACCCGCTGTCTCAACGAGCGGCGCACCGTGAAGGGGGAACACGGCGGTCTTCAGCGAGGCGGACATGCCCGCCGGCGACCATTTCAGCCTGCTGCGGCGCAGAGAGTAGGGTCGGCCTCGCCCGTCCAGCAGAGTCCATGTGAAGCAGGGAAAGATGGCGTGATTGAAATAGCTGACCTCGTCCCACAGACCGGGGTGTCTGAGCCAGACCGGGAAGGGGGGCGCCCACAGCAGGCGGTCGCCGCCGCCCAGATACCATTTATCCGACCTGGAGAAAAGGTGCATCAGAACGGCGCCTCCCGCGCCAGGCAGCAGCGGCCGGGACTTGCCTGCGTCACCTCCTCCGCGGACCTGCCGGTTTGTTACCTTCCGGTACGTTAAAGGGCGGATTCTCCCGGTGTCAAGGCAGGGCAAACCGTTCCGCACAGTGGCGCCCATGAGCGCAGGTGCGTAACTTTCAACCAGTTGAGAACATATCAGATGAAGAGGGTTCACAATGGAGAGAAATGCCCGGATGAAATGGGTAGACGGTTTTCACTTCGACGTCTTCTCGCACACAGGCAAGAAGATCAGGCTGGACGGCTGGAAGGAGAGGGAGAGGGAGGAGACGGGCCCGACACCGACGGAACTCATACCGATGTCTCTGGGAGCCTGCACGGCCATGGACGTCGTCTTTGTCCTCAAGAAGATGAGGATGGAGCTGAAGGAGTTTGAAGTAGAAGTGAAGTCAGAGATAACCGACGAGCACCCCAAAGTGTTCACCGACTTTCAGATCATCTACCACATGCAGGGCGAGGACCTGGAACCCGAGAAAGCCGAACGCGCGATAGCGCTGAGCCGGGACAAATACTGCCTTATAAGCAACACACTGCATAAGGTGACAAATATCAGCCACTTCTACACCATCAACGGCAGTGAACCCCGGCAGGTGCCGAAGTAACTCTGATTGCTAGCCCTTCATTCCGGGCCGAGGTTCCAGGCCGTAAGCAGCACCAGGCAGCTCCAGAGCACCGTCACGACCAGACCGCCCAGCAGAAGCAGCTCGGCTCCGAAGCTGAACTGCTCCACGAGACCTCCGGCCGCCAGGGCCTGCCGCAGCTGCTCGGGACCGGCCGAAAGGGTCGCCTCCACCATCTCCTTGAGACGGCTCCGGTAGAGGAGCGCTCCCGCAACCAGCGGGATCAGGCCGCAAGCAGCGACCGCCCGGCTGCGGCCGGGCCCCACGACCGCTCCCCACGCCGCAAAGCCGGCAGCGGCAAGGCCCAGCAGGAGTAGCAGCACCAGCAGCGCTGCCCCGACACTACCATCGACACCTGCTATCCGGGAGCGTGGAGCCGCCGCTGCCAATACGCCTATCACATCCCATGCCTCGAAATCCTTCAGAGGAACCACTGCCCCCAGCAGCGCCCCACCGCTTCCCATTTCCAGAGGCGTCGGCCGATCCTCACCTATGACCCGGCTCAGCAGCTCCTCATCCAGTTCGGAGGGCAGCAGGCTCCCCAGAGGGCTCGGGTCGGCCACAACCTGCCCGCCTTCCGTATACAGCGCCGCGCCCACGGAAGGATCACTCCCCAGGGCCCGGGCAAGCAGTGCGGTGGCCGGCCTCCAGGCGATGATGACCCCTTCCGGCACCACCCTCACCCCCGCCATTAGAAGGGGTTCGCCGGCATCCAGTATGAACTCCGTCACGACCCCTTCGCGCATTGCCCCCTCCAGAAAGGCCTGGCCCGAAGCTGCAGAAGTAATCGCCCCCCGTGTGGTATCATCCACCACCCTCCAGCCCGAGCGCGCCAGCAGTGCGCGAACGGCCGAGGGGGTGTGGCCCGAAACCGGAGGCAGAAGTGAAGACAGGGCCGCGCGAGCCTCTGTCCTGGCGGCCTCGACTGCGGTAAGCACTCCCGAGGCCCGTTCTTCACGCACAGGGATCGAAGCCGACAGGGTCCGGTTCCGCAGCAGTGCTCCCGAGGCCGCAACCCCCAGCCAGAGCGGCACAATCACGGCCGCAAAGGCCGCGGGCCCCTTATAGCGCAGCAGAAAGCGACGGAAACGTTCGGCCATCACCAGATCCTTACCGGCCCTCGGGGTTTACGACACCTCCCGCGGGTGCCGTCGGGTCACCCCCCCCTCCTCCAGGGCGGCGGCCACCTCAGCCCGATCTTCATCCGTGAGGGGCTGCAGGGGAGAGCGGACAGCGCCGCCGCGGCCGCCGAGCAGATCAACCGCCGCCTTGATGCCGGGGATCCCGTAGGCGCCCTGGATGGCACGTGTCAGGAAACCGAGCTGAGGCTGCAGGCCCAGCACTCTGTCCATATCTCCGGTCCTGCCCGCCTCGAACAGCTCCACACACAGCTCTGGAGCCACGTTCCCCATGGCGAGGATGGCGCCGACCGCCCCGGCCCCGGCCGAAGCGCCCAGGATGAGCGTCGAACCGGTCAATACGCTGAAATCGGGCGGTGTGCACCCCAGGAAAAGGTGGAGGCTGCGCAGGTCCCCGCTCGAATCCTTCAGTCCCACGATATTGGGATGTGCAGAGAGCTCTTCGGCGGCTTCGGAGGGAAAGTGGATGCCGGTACTTTCAGGCATATTGTAAAGCAGCAGGGG
>JAGLTZ010000195.1 GCA_023135015.1 Candidatus Latescibacterota bacterium | reverse complement strand
GAAACAGGGTGAGGTCCTGATACAACAGGTCGTCGGCCGGCTTGCCCGGGAGGCTGCCCCCGCATCCGGGAGCTCGTAGATTGTGACGAAGCGCGGCGCTGAGTACGATCCGAAGGAGATGAGTTTCCTGGACCACCTGGAGGCTCTCCGCTGGATGTTGATCCGGTCCGGTATAGCGGTGATCGTCGGTGCGATGATCGCCTTTCCGCTGGCCGACTGGATACTGGACACGGTTCTTGTCCGTCCGCTTGAGTCACAGTTTCCAGAGATGAAGCTGATCTTCCTCAGGCCGGCGGGAATGTTTCTGGCGCTGGTGGGCATCAGTCTCTGGACCGCGGTAATCATCGCGCTGCCATATATCTCCTTCGAAATCTGGCGGTTCATCGCCCCCGGCCTGATTAAAACCGAGCGGAGCCTGATGCCTGTTGTCATATTTACCACAGTGTTCTGTTTCCTCGCCGGGGCTTCGATGGCCTACTTCCTGGTTCTGCCGTATGCCCTCCGGTTCCTGGTGGGCACATGGTCTGATCTTGTGCAGCCCCAGCTGGAGATAAAGGAGTATCTGACCTTTTCACTGCGGCTCACCATGGCGTTCGGGGTGGTGTTCGAGCTGCCTGTGCTCTCCTTTTTCCTGGCCCGGCTCGGAATCATCACTCCTGCATTCATGCGCAAGTTCCGCATGTACGCTATTTTCCTCATTGCGGTTCTGGCGGCATTCATCACACCTCCAGATGCGATTACCATGTTGATGCTGCTGTTGCCGCTGATTCTGCTGTACGAGCTCAGCATCTGGGTCGCGGTCGTCGGCGTGCACCGGAAGGATAGGCGAGAATAAATCGTGATAAATGCTGCCTACTTCAAGTTGACACTCCATCCAACGACGGCTAGATTCCGGCCGATTTTCAACTGTAAGTAGCGAGGTCTAATGGGCACAAATAAAGTCGATGTCAGCCATCACCTCGATGTAGTCCGTGAGGATATTTACGCCGTTGACCGGCTGCTGGAGCGGTCGCTGTCGAGTGAAGTTCCCATCGTCAAGATGATGGGAACTCATCTGAACTCGATGAAGGGGAAACGGATCCGTCCAACCATACTGCTGCTCATCTGCAGGTCACATGACTGTACAGGTACATCAGCGATCAAGGCCGCTGCTTCTATCGAGCTGCTCCACACCGCCACCCTTGTTCACGACGATGTAATAGACGACTCGGATCTGAGGCGCGGCATTGAAACACTGAATGCAGTCTGGGGAGAGAACACCTCGGTGTTAATGGGGGATTTCATTTTCGCCAGGGCATTCAGCATTCTGCTCGATATCGGCGACCCCCGCCTTACACCAATCTTTTCGGTGGCGATCGAGAGGATGAGCCAGGCGGAGCTTCTGCAGGTCGACGGGCGCCACCAGCAGAGCGTCACCGAAGATCACTATTTCTCAGTTATCAGAGGGAAAACCTCGAGTCTGTTCGGAGCAGCCACAGAAATTGCAGGTGTTCTGTGCGGCAGTGACGACACAACGGCCGAGCGTTACAGAAACTTCGGGGAGTCGATCGGAACAGCATTCCAGATCACCGATGATCTGCTAGACTATGAGGGGGAGACAGATGTCACGGGAAAGCCCACCGGCGGCGAAGATCTGCGCGAAGGCAGGATAACACTGCCGATCATTTATGCGCAGCGTGTGGCGGAGGGGGTAGACAGGGAGCGCTTCTCGATGCTGTTGAGTGAACGCGACGTCAACGGCACCTGGCTTGAAATACTCTCGTATGTCCAGCAATACGGAGGGCTCGAATACACCATGGAAGCCGCCAGAGAGTATATGGAAAAGGCCCGCGGGCAGCTGGATCTTATACCGGAGTGCGAAGCGAAGGTGGCTATCGAACAGATAATGGATTTTATCCTTAACCGAGAACATTAGGGATTCCCGGGAAGGATAGAACGTGCGCATTTTCCGGCGGGTTCTCCGCTATCTTCGGCCCTACCGGGGTTACCTGGTAGGGTCAGTCATTTGTACGATATTCTTCACCCTCTTCTCGGGGTTGATGGTGTGGATGCTCATGCCCACGCTGGAGACCCTATTCGAACCGGAACGACTCACCGCAACGGCAGAGGCACCCGACCGGGCCCTTCCTGAGTCCCCTGAGGCTGCGGCCGCCGACAGGCCTGGAGGCGGAGTGATCCTGCCTGCGGCCACCGGAATTGAGAGCATCAAAACATCTTTGAAGGACGCCACACGCAGGCTGATCGCCGGTCCTACTCCCCAGAGCACGCTTGTTCACCTCTGCATCGCTTTACTGCTGATAGTCTTTCTCAAGAACCTGTTTGCCTATCTGCAGGGCTATCTGATGTCGGTAGCCGAACACGGGCTCATCAAGGATCTGAGGGTGGACCTGTTCAAGCATATGAGCGGGCTCTCCCTCGGATATTACCACAAGAGCCGGACGGGTGTGCTGATGGCCCGGGTTACAAGTGATGTGACCCTTGTCAACCAGTCGGCCGCCGCCGTGCTGGTGGATCTGATCAAACATCCACTCTCGGTGCTTGTGTTCCTGATAATGGCGGTGGTGATAAGCCCGTGGCTGACGGTGGTTTCGCTTCTTGTGCTTCCAATCTCCGGATTTGTGATCAACAGGCTGGGGCAAAGCCTCTTCCGCCGTACAGGGTACCTCCAGGCCGAGATGGGCAACCTGACTTCAATACTCAGTGAAACACTGGGGGGCATAAGAGTAGTGAAAGCCTTCGACATGGAGGCTTTCGAAGCCGGGAAGTTCGCCTCTGCCGCAAGGGTCTATTTCCAGCGCGCGTTGAAGCTGGCCAGGGTCAGCAAGCTGGCCGCTCCCTCGAGTGAAGTGCTGGCGGCAACCGTCGGAGTGGGAATCCTCTACCTGGGTGGAATACAGGTATTGGGAGGCAGTTCTTCGCTCTCAGCTGACGAGTTCATTACCTTCTTGCTGGTTCTCTTCAGCATGTTCAGTCCCCTGCGCGAGGTGACCAAGGCGTATGTGCGCCTCCAGCAGGGTCTGGCGGCTGCAGATCGTGTTTTCGAGATCATCGACACTCCTCCCCTAATCACCGATCTGCCCGGTGCACGTCCTGTAGAGGAATTCCACGAACGCGTTCAATACGAGAATGTCTTTTTCGAATACGAACCGGGGGTGCCGGTTCTCGAGGGGATAAACCTGGGGCTGGAGAGGGGTAAGATAGTCGCCCTGGTTGGGCCCAGCGGTGCAGGCAAGAGCACGCTTGCAGACCTGCTTCCCCGTTTCTACGATCCCACAAGCGGTGCCGTGCTGATGGACGGGACCGACCTCCGGGGATTTACGGTGGGGTCTCTTCGCCGGCTCATCGGGGTAGTAACACAGGAGACTATTCTATTCAATGACAGCGCGGCCAGAAACATCGCATACGGCCAGGATGAGTACGATATTGATAAGGTCCGCAACGCTGCGGAAGCTGCCAACGCCCACGACTTCATTGCAGAGCTTCCCGAAGGTTACGATACCATGCTCGGTGATCGTGGGGTGCGGCTTTCCGGAGGTCAGAGGCAGCGCCTGGCCATTGCGCGGGCGATCATGAAGAACCCTCCTATCCTTATCCTGGATGAAGCCACATCCAGTCTGGATACAGAGAGCGAGATGCTTGTGCAGGAGGCCCTCGAGCGGCTCATGAAAGATAGAACCACCCTGGTAATCGCTCACCGACTCTCTACCGTTCAGAGGGCTGATCGTATCGTGGTGCTCGACGGTGGAAGCATAGTGCAGCAGGGTACGCACGAGGAGCTGATGCAGCAGGCCGACAGTATCTACCGCCGTCTCCACACCCTGCAGTTCAAGGTGTAATGGCCGGCCGTCTTGACCTGGCCGGCCGCAGGGCAATCGCTGCTCTGCTAGCCCTCTTTATCCCGCCGCGCCGCAAAATCACATACTCGTGGACCGAAAGTCCTCCAGAGCGGGTTCTGCTTGTACGGCACGACGACAGAATTGGCAATCTGATCCTTATGAAGCCGTTGCTGCAGGGGGTGCGACTGACCTGGCCCGATGCTGAAATCGGCGTAATCATAGGGCCGAGGTTTGCACAGGTATATCAGGAGGAACCCGAGGTGGACCGGTTGTGGATCCTCGAGAAGAGGCGAATCCTCCGGAATCCATTCCTCTTCTTCAGTCTGATGCGCCAGCTTCGCCACTTCGAGTACAACATCGCCTTCGACTGCAGCCACATGCACTCATTCAGTCTCACAGGTGCTGTTCTGACACGTCTGTGCGGTGCGCCGGTTCGGGTCACCTACAGCCGGGGAAGAGCCGAAGACTTCTGTAACCTGCTCGTGGAGCCGCTTGTGGCCGAGCACCACGAATCGAGTGTCCTGCTCAACCTGCTGCGCCCGTTCGTGGAGGCGCTCCCGGAAGTCTCAATGGAACTGCATCTGTCGCCCCAAGAGCACGATTGGGCGGAAAAAATGAGGGCTGAGTGTGGAGTGGGGAGGGGGAGTGTGCTGATTGGACTCCACGTTGGCGGTCGGGGTGCCAAGAGGTGGCCAATCGAACGCCACCTGGTCCTGCTTGAGCGTATTCTGGGCCTCTACAAGGTTTCTGTGATGGTGATCTGTGGTCCCGGCGAAATAGAGGAAGCGGAGCAGGTACGGGAGGCCATGGGTGACAGGG
>JAGLTZ010000194.1 GCA_023135015.1 Candidatus Latescibacterota bacterium | reverse complement strand
GATCATCGATGCGGCCCTCGACATGGGAATCCTCGAAAAAGCGGGAGCATGGTACTCCTACGGCCAAGAGCGTCTGGGACAGGGCAGGGAGAACGTGCGCATCTTCCTGAAGGAGAATCCCGACATCCGGGATCAGCTCGAGGCAAAGGTGAGGGAAGAGTTCGGGCTGGTCGGTCTTGAGCCCTCCGACCAGGAACATACCGAGGCCGATGTTTCCGCCAAGCCCGGAGCCCAGGAATGACCCGCGCGAGCCGTTCGGTATATTGACAAGGCCCCGCATTACCAAAATCAGCACGCCGAAAGGGCGCCCGCATTACCGCGTGGTCCACTTTGATGGGCGGTCTGCTCTCAGGGTGCCGGCCCGGCTTCTCTCAGAGCTGGGTCTTCGGCCCGGGGATGTAATTGCCGCTCCCCTCGAGAAAGAACTCGAGGCGGCAGAAGAGCTGGACAAGGCCCGGGCCAGGGCGGTGAGGTTGCTCGGGATACGCCTCCGTTCGGAAGAAGAGTTGCGCCGAAGCCTCATACATGCCAATTATTCACATTCCGCGATCGAGGAGACTCTCGGTACCCTGAAGCGGGATGGAGTTCTGGACGACATGGTTTTTTCTGAGCGGTTCGCGGAAGAGCGGCACAGGCTCAGGGGATATGCTCCGGCCCGTATCGAATCCGACCTGCGTTCGCGGGGTGTAGCCAGGGAGATAGCCCATGGCGCGGCGTGGGGGGCATACGGTGAGGAGGACTCAGATATAGACTCGTGCCTTCTCGATGAGGGGATGATGCTGTTGAAGCGCAAGCAGGCGCACTACGAGGGTCTGCGGCCGGAGGTGGCCCGACGCCGGATGGCAGGTCTTCTGGGAAGGGCGGGCTATCCCGCCTCGGTCGCTATCGACGCGGTGGATGCAGTTGTTGAAGAGATGCAGTCCCAGGGGCTTCTAGCCAGTTCTCATCCGGAAGATGATCGGACCGATCAATGACAGGTAGTGAGATTCGCAGAGCATTTCTGGATTTCTTCGTGGAGCGTGAGCACGCCGAGGTTTCGAGCAGCCCCGTAGTTCCGGCTGAGGACCCAACACTGCTTTTCACCAACGCCGGGATGAACCAGTTCAAGAAGGTATTCACCGGTGAAGAGAGCAGGAGCTACCTCAGGGCTGCCACTGTCCAGAAATGCATCCGGGTGTCGGGCAAACACAACGACCTGGAGAATGTCGGCCTCACCCCGCGCCACCACACCTTCTTCGAGATGATGGGCAACTTCTCCTTCGGTGACTACTTCAAGGAGGAGGCTGTTCTCTACGCCTGGGATTTCCTGACCGGAACGGTCGGGCTGCCCAAAGACCGGCTGTATGCGACCATCTATACCGATGATGACGAGGCCGGGGAAGCCTGGAAGCGCGTTACCGATATAGATCCCGCACGTATCTACCGGCTGGGTAAGGAGGAGAATTACTGGAGTATGGGTGAAACCGGTCCGCAGGGCCCGTGCAGCGAGGTGCTGTACGATATTGCGCCTTCCCCCGGTGAGGATCCCACCCTGCTCGATCCGACCGACAGCGACCGTTTTCTGGAGGTGTGGAACCTGGTCTTCATGCAGTTCGAAGCACAGCCTTCGGGAGAGCTCATCGAACTGCCCAGGCCCAGTATAGATACGGGACTCGGACTCGAACGTCTGGCCAGCATACTGCAGGGGGTGGACAGCAACTTCGACACCGACCTGGTCCGGCCGCTTATCGACCATGTCTGTGAATTGGTGGACAGCGAGTACGACCCGGGCGAAAAGGGGGTGAGCCACCGGGTAATAGCCGATCATGTCCGCGCGCTGACCTTTGCCATTACCGACGGTGTAATACCGTCGAACGAGGGCCGCGGCTATGTGCTGCGACGTCTGCTCCGCCGTGCCGCCAGGCACGGCCGCAAGCTGGATATGAAGGAGCCCTTTATCTACAAGCTGGTTCCAACCGTGGTTTCCATCTTCAAGGAGGCGTACCCGGAGGTGGCGGGGGCCGAGGAACGCACCATGCTGGTGGTCCGCACCGAGGAGGAGCGCTTCGGGGAGACCCTCGATCAGGGCATAGAGCGTTTCGAGGAGCTTGTGGCCGCCGTTAAAGAGGAGGGAGAGGTAGCCATACCGGGCCACGAGGCCTTCGTCCTCTACGATACCTACGGCTTCCCGCTGGATCTCACCCAGGTGATGGCCGAGGAACGCGGGTTCCCGGTGGATGTCGAGGGTTTCAACGCGGCCCTGCAGGAACAGAAAGAGCGCTCCAGGGCCGACAGGGCCGAAAAAGGTGCGGCTGCCCGTGAGGAGGCGTTTGCCGCGGCCGATTCAATCCCGTCCGGTGAGGAGGGGCGGACGTTCGTCGGATACGATCTGGATAGGTGGGTCACCGAGGGCCGGATCATTGCACTCTTTGATGCCGGGTTCGGGCCGGTCGATCGCCTGGGCCAGGGAGAGAGAGGCTTCGCGGTCCTCTCCGAAACCCCCTTCTACGCAGAGGCGGGCGGTCAGGCCTCCGACCGGGGAGAGATAGAAGGTGACGGTTTCATTTTCGGGGTCGATAGGGTGGACAGTTTCGGCAGCGTGATCTTTCACGGTGGTATAACCATGGCGGGGGTTGCTGCCCCGGGACCTGTGCAGTCGCGCCTCGATGCCGTCCGCCGCGGGCGGATCATGCGAAACCACACGGCCACCCACCTTGTCCATGCCGCGCTCCGCGATGTTCTGGGGGTCCACGTGCAGCAGTCGGGCTCGCTGGTCGAGCAGGACAGGCTGCGCTTCGACTTCTCCCACTTCTCCTCCGTAACCCCCGGGGAGCAGGCCGAAGTGATCCGCTGGGTGAACCGCGGTATCCGGGCCAACATTCCCGTCCTCGCCAGGGAGATGCCGTATCAGGAGGCGCTGAACGCCGGTGCGCTGGCGTTCTTTGGCGAGAAGTACGGCGATCTGGTTCGGGTGGTGGAGATTCCCGGCTGGACTATGGAACTGTGCGGGGGTACGCATGTCGAGCGTACAGGCGACATTAGCTTCTTCAGGATCCTGCACGAAGGTAGTATCTCTTCGGGGGTGAGGCGGGTGGAAGCCGCCACCGCACAGGACGCGGTGGAAACTGCGATAGAGGATAGGTTGAAGCTACATAGCCTCGAAGAAATGCTGGGGACGACCGAAGTTGAGCTCATCCGGCGCGTCCAGATGCTTGTAAATGAGAACAGGAATCTGAGGAAGGAGAGCGCCCATGCCGCCGCCTTGCGAGGGATGGATCAGGTGGAGGAGATTATTGGCGGCGCACTCGAGGTTGCGGGGGTCTCTGTGGTTACAGGCAGGGTGGAGGTGCCCGAGATAGCAATGCTGCGTACCCTGGCAGATACCGTGAGGAGCAAACTGGGCAGTGGAGTGGGCGTGCTGGGTATGGAGCAGGAGGGCAAAGCGGTGTTGCTCTGTGTCGTGACCGACGATCTTGTGGAAGCCGGCTGGAAGGCCGGGACGATCATTAAAGACGTGGCGGCTGTAGCCGGCGGCAAAGGAGGCGGCAAGCCTCATATGGCACAGGCCGGCGGCCCCGACGCCGGCAAGCTGGACGAGGCCCTGAGCGCAGTGCCGGATATCGTACGGTCTCACGCGCCCGGGCACTGAGGGATGCAGTAACCGAGATCACCTGGAGCCGATATGCCTTCTACTGGAGATGATATTCAAAGGTCACCCGAATTCGGTCCCGTTGAGACCCACCTGCGGGAAATGGCCAGCGAGCGGGGCGCAGCCTTTTGCATCCTCCTTGATCCCGACAGGAATACGCCTGATGAGCTCAGCATGGCTGCAGGGATCAGCCAGGAGGGAGGGGCCGATTTCTTCCTCGTAGGCTCAAGCCTGATGGTTAGAGGGAACTTCGATCAGGCTGTTGCAGCGGTCAAAAAGGGGAGCGATCTGCCGGTCGTTGTTTTCCCCGGGCATTCCAGCCAGGTATCGGGTGAGGCTGATGCCATACTCTTTCTCTCGCTCATCTCCGGCCGCAATGCCGATTACCTTATTGGTCAGCATGTGTTGGCTGCTCCCCGCATCCACGAGCTGGGGCTGGAGGCCATTCCTACAGGGTACATGCTCATCGATTCCGGACGGATCACGAGCGTGCAGTACATGTCGATGACAGCCCCGATGCCCAGGGACAAGCCGGATATAGTGGTGGCCCACGCCCTTGCAGCCAGGTTCCTGGGTATGCGCTTTATATATCTCGAAGGCGGATCGGGTGGTGAACGGGACGTTCCTGAGGAGATAATCGAAGAGGTGGCTCGAACCGCAGCACTGCCCCTGATAGTAGGGGGAGGAATCCGAACGCCTGAAGCGGCACGCAGCAAGGTAAAGGCGGGTGCCTCTTACATTGTGATAGGCAACAGTCTGGAAGATGAATGGACGACCTCACGGATCAGGGAAATATCCGAAGCTGTGCACCTGCGCTGATAAAACGACAATCCAATTGACACTCCCGCTTATGGCGGGCAACTTGTTATGTTCTGAAGTTTGTGGCCGGGTAAGAAAGGGCTCAGCCAGAATGGCAAGAAAGCGTAAAACATTCGCGGACAAACTCGCCAAGAGTAGGGAGCAGAGAGGCGAAGTATGTCCCACATGTGGAGAGACCATCAAACCGATTATGGTCGTAACGCCAACCGTATCCGAGCGCAGTGGGGCCTTCCGTTTCCGCCGCAGCCACGTCAGGTATTGTTCCTGCAATGCGGAGGAAATTTTTAAATAGGCCAGATCGATCTCGACTTACCCGGCCGAAATCTGTTTGCCCGGAACGAGCCGGCGCTCCTCTAAACCATTTTTTCTGCTCCATCCCCTCAGATACCCAGAATAGGAGGGATCGCTGGAGGGGGCGAATAACGTAGTTGGAAAAAGAGATCTTCATCAACGTCGGGGCGACGGAAGGTCGCATCGCGTTGTTGGAGGATGGCCAGCTGGTCGAGCTGTTCGTTGAACGGCCCGACAGCATCCGGACGGTCGGCAACGTCTATAAGGGCGAAGTCAAGACCGTGCTTCCGGGAATGCAGGCCGCATTTGTGGATATCGGTATGGAGATGAGTGCATTTCTCCATGTTTCCGATATATCAGCCCGGATAGAGGAGCTCTCTGCTGCCCTCGATGTGGAGTACGAAGAAGAGACCGAGGGCAATGGTGGAGTACGTGAATATAGCCAGAAGAGCTCCGGCTCACACGGAGCCAGGTCATCCGCCACGACGCGTACGAACGGGGATAGGCTGCCGATAGAGAAAAGGCTCAAACGCAACCAGGACATCATGGTCCAGGTAACGAAGGAGCCGATCGGCACCAAAGGACCCAGACTTACCACCCAGATCAGCCTTCCAGGCCGCTTTCTGGTTCTTCTGACCGCAGACAGCAAGATCGGCATCAGCCGGAAAATATCGGACCGGAACGAGCGCCGGCGGCTCTACAAGATCATCCGAAACATCAAGTCGAAAGATCTGGGCGTAATCCTGCGGACCGAAGCGGAAGGCAAAGAACAGAAGGCCATCCAGAACGACCTGGTGCGCCAGATGCAGCGCTGGGAGGAGATCCAGAGGAATTACTCGACCCTTCCGGCGCCGAGCCTCCTCCACGCAGAAACAGGTTTCGCCACAAGCATAATTCGGGATCTGTTCGGTGCGGATGTTACAAGGCTGACAATCGATACCAGAAAGGTCTACGACGATACCCGCCGTTACCTGAAGGATGTCGCGCCGCACCTGCTCAACAGGGTGCATCTCTACAGGGGCAAGGAACCTGTCTTAGACCGCTACGGTATCGAACCGGAGATCAAGAAGACATTCGATTCGAAGGTCTGGCTGAAGCGGGGCGGGAACATCAACATCGAGCACACTGAAGGGATGGTGGCCATCGATGTCAACACCGGCCGGTATGTAGGTTCGAAGGACCAGGCTCAGACGATCCTGCGCACCAACATCGAGGCGGCGAAAGAGATCGCCCGGCAGCTCCGCCTGAGGGATATAGGCGGCATTGTGGTGATCGATTTCATTGATATGGATGACCCCGATCATCAGAGACAGGTGCTCGGAGAGCTCCGTGCAGGGATGAAGCGGAGCAGGGCGAAGTACAGCATTTCAGACTTTTCGGAGTTCGGACTGGTTCAACTGACCCGCCAGCGGGTCCGTCCCAGCCTCTACCACACGCTCAGCGAAGTATGCCCGACGTGTGGGGGTATGGGCAGGATCATGAGCCGTGAGACGGTCACTACCAAGATCGAGCGCTGGTTCCAGCGGGCCCGGGTCGGTTCCCGCGATCGAAAGTTCCGTCTGGAGGTCAACCCAGCGGTCGCAGAACACCTGAGCGAGAACAACGGCCAGCTTATACGGGCTATCGAGCACAGGTGCCGTTTAAAGCTCCAGGTGGTCGAGAACGAGCAGCTGGCGGCCGACCAGTTCGAGGTGTTCAGTATCCGCCGGAAGAAGTATGTGACGGACAAGTTCATAAGTTAAATTCCGGATGGGTACCAGCTAGAAACCGCTTGGAAATGACATCGGCGATGGGTGTCCGGGGAGCTTGACGCTCAGGCGTCAATGGGGTTAATTGGCCTATCCGGGATTAATCTCGGTACGGTTGCACAAGCGAAGGCTGGTGGGAGAAACCCCATCGGTTTTTTTGGAGGAACGGCGTGTACGCAGTAATTGAAGTAAAAAGCCGCCAGATGGTAGTCCGTGAGGGGGACGTTGTGCGTATCCCCTATCATGAGGATATGGAGGCTGGAAAGACCTTGAAAGCCGATCGTGTCCTGCTCATCCGGACGGATAAGAAAGCGAAGATCGGCACGCCGGAAGTTTCTGGCGCCAGTGTGAGTCTGGAGATTCTAGGTCACGGCCGGGATCGCAAGGTCACCGTTGTCAAGAAGAAGCGCCGTAAGAACTATCGCCGCATCACGGGTCACCGTCAGCAGTATACGGAGGCCGTTGTGACAGAGATCGACGCGGCCTGAGAACTTCAGGGAGTAGATAAATGGCCCACAAGAAAGGCGTTGGCTCCAGTCGAAACGGCCGGGATTCGACCCCGAAGTACCTCGGTGTCAAGCGCTACGGCGGACAGCGGGTTAAAACCGGCACTATTCTCGTGCGTCAGCGCGGGACCGGTATTCACCCCGGTCCTAACGTCGGACGCGGGGGAGATGATACTCTGTTCGCTCTGGTGGAAGGCACTGTTGTTTTCGAGAGGCGCGGCCGCAGTCGCAAATGGGTCCGCGTCGAGCCGCAGCTCAAATAGATAGACCTGCATAATTCCTCATAGAAAGGGACGTGTACCGTGTGTGCGCAAAAGATCACAGTTGTCGGCGCCGGTCACGTAGGCGCAACCGTGGCGCAGTACTGCGCCCTTGAAGAGCTGGCCCGTGAGATAGTACTGGTTGACATCATTGAGGACATGCCGCAGGGCAAGGCGCTCGATATGTGGGAGTCTGCCCCGGTATCCCTTTTCGATACCAGGATGATCGGAGCAAATGATTACGGTCTGACTGAAGGAAGCGATATCGTAATCATCACCTCCGGTCTGCCCCGCAAGCCGGGAATGTCTCGCGATGACCTGCGCGATGCGAACGTGAAGATCGCCAAAGAAGTCACGGCTGAAGTAGTAAAAGCCAGTCCCGACTCGATCGTCATTATGGTGGCCAACCCGCTCGACGTTATGACCTGGGTGGCGTACAAGGTGTCCGGTTTCCCAAAGAACCGGGTGATGGGTATGGCAGGAATTCTGGATACTGCCCGTTTCCGCGCCTTCATCGCTGAGAAGCTGAATGTTTCAACTGAGGATATCCAGGCGATGGTGCTCGGGGGGCACGGTGACAGCATGGTTCCTCTGCCTTCCTACACAGCCGTCTCGGGTATTCCCCTGCCGCAGCTGATGTCGAAGGAAGACATCGACGCCCTGGTGGAGCGTACCCGCAAGGGTGGTGGCGAGATCGTGGCCCTGCTCAAGACCGGTAGCGCCTACTACGCACCGGGTGTAGCTGTCTCCCAGATGGTTGAGAGCATTGTGAAGGACAAGAAGCGGATCCTTCCGTGTTCCGTCCTCCTGGAAGGTGAGTACGGGATCGAAGGCACATTCGTGGGTGTTCCCTGCAAGCTGGGCGCTAATGGTGTTGAGGAGATCATCGAGGTGGAACTCAACGACGAGGAGAGGGAGGCGCTTCACACCAGCGCGGCGCAGGTGAAGGAGCAGCTGGAACTAGTTGAATTGTAAGCCCGTTTAGAGGTATCGGCAGGTTACTGGTAACTCTGGATGGGTACTAGTGAGGTTT
>JAGLTZ010000193.1 GCA_023135015.1 Candidatus Latescibacterota bacterium | reverse complement strand
AAATTGCGCAAAAGAGCCGTTTCCGTACGGAAACTGATTAAACCGGGTCCTGTATAGTAGTCTGTTGAAGGGTCCGGCATGCCGACACGCCGGACCCTTTAATGGATGTCTATGTGGCCCTCGTCATCGCTGTCGTCTTCCAATTCGTCAATTTCCTCATCATCCCAGATCTCCTCATCAAGTTCTTCCTCTTCCCCCTCATAACCGCCGATCTCTTTATCCTCCCAATCATCCTCATCATCATCATCCCACTCTTCATCGGGAGCCACCAGATTGGGTCCGGTTGCGGGGATGGGGGGGCGTGCATCGGGTACGCCGGCATATCTATCAACTGTGCTGATGGCGACCGCTATCCCAAGGTCGTATGGTGCCAGTTCGAGGGCGCGCTCGAGGCATACCAACGACTCCCCGTAGCGGCCTTCCACGGCGAAGGACAGTCCGAGGTCTGTGAGGGTACGGTGATCGTCTGACTTTAACGATAGGGCCTTCTTAAGCATCTCCAATCCTTCTTTAGGGTGTCCGAACCTGTGGAGCGCCCACCCATACCCGCGTAGCACCTTAGGCTTCTCGGGCTCCAGTCGAAGAGCCCTGCCCAGTGCTGTCAGGGCCTGGAATTCGGCGCCGATCCGTGTGAAAATAATTCCCTGAAGGTAGTAGTATGCCGCTTCGCGGGGATTGAGTGTAAGTGCAGATTCCAGCGCCTGCAGCGCCTGCGTGTAGTCACCCATGGTGAAATACACTTCACCGATTCCCCAGTGAGCGCATTCCGCTGCAACAGTGTCTTGATTGCCCGCAAGGGTCAGCACCTTGCGGTAGACCGAGATCGCCCTGTTGTACTGATGCGCTTCGGCCTGCTGGTTGGCTTCCTGGAAAAGCCGTTTCAGCTCATTTCTATCGATCATCGGCTAGATTATGAGGGGTGCCTCCGACAGCCATCCGGCTTCAGGTTTCCATTATATGATTCTTCTGGCAGGTGGCTGGGGGGTCCAACCATATTCATCTCATTATGGAATTCCCGTTAATGTTGACCGTCCATCGTCACATGGAGGCTCCACGTGAGAATGATCCGGCGGAAGCGGTCCGACGTGAACTCGCAACCCTGGACCTCTCCTCCCGCATTCCGGCAGCTGGTACGGTAGCCATACCTGTCGGCAGTCGGGGTATCCGGAACATCCCCCGGATCATCGGCTCTGCAGTTTTATTTCTGAAGGAGTTGGGATTCGAGCCTTTCCTTGTACCGGCCATGGGAAGCCACGGAGGCGGCACTGTCGAGGGTCAGCTCCAGGTACTGGAATCGCTGGACATCACCCAGGAAAGTACAGGTGCGCCGATCCGCGCCTCGATGGAGACAGCCGTCATCGGCCAGACCCCGAGGGGGCTGCCCGTTCATGTAGACAGGCATGCGAGCGAAGCGGACGCCATCCTGGTGATTAACCGCGTGAAACCGCACACCGAATTCCGCGGCTCTGTTGAGAGCGGCCTGCTGAAGATGATGCTGATAGGCCTGGGCAAGCTCGAGGGTGCAGCTATCTATCACAGGGCGGCGGTTCATACCGGTTTCTCGACCCTGGCCGGCGAGGCGGTGCCGGTCGTGATCGAGAGGGCGCGGGTAGTGGGGGGACTCGCCATTCTGGAGAACGCCAGGGATGAGACGGCACGCATCGTCGCTGTACGCCCCGAGGAGATATTTGAAAGGGAGGTCGTCCTTCTGGAGGAGGCCCTTGAACTGATAGCCCGGCTGCCATTCCCCCGGGCGGATGTACTGCTCGTAGATAGAATGGGCAAGGAAATAAGCGGTGTGGGGGTGGATCCGAACGTGACCGGAAGGGGCAGCCTCGACGGGTGGGAGCGAAGGCAGGACGGGCTTCGCCCCGGGAACGTCGAGATAACGCGCCTTGTAGTGCGGGAACTGACCCGTGAGACCCACGGCAATGCTCTGGGTGTCGGTCTGGTGGATTTCATCCCGAAGCGGATGGAGGATCAGATCGATTGGGAGAAGACAAGCCTGAATGCGATTACCGCGATGGTTCCTTACAAGGCGCGCTGTCCGGTCGTCCTGGCCAACGACCGCGAGTGTGTGTCCACGGCGCTGGCCACGTGCGGTCTCGTGGAGCCGGCCGCTGCCCGTCTGATGCATATTGCGGATACCCTGCACATCGGCGTGCTACGCCTCAGCGAGGCATATCGCAGCGATATAGAAAAACGGTCGGACCTGGAAATAATAGATGAGGGTGATTTCCTGAAATTCGATTCTTCAGGAACCCTGGAGTACCCGGTTATTGATCTTCTGTAGTCTGTTTCCGCCCGTTTCCTTAACCTTGCGTAAAATTGTCTGTTTTCGCACTGGAAATTGTACTAATCCCCATACGGCATTTCTGTATGGTGATTAGTATCCGCAGCTCTGGGTTGCGGCTCAACCAAATGCCAGGTGGCAGGGAAGAGAATCCCAGATGTTGAGGTCGTTGAGCAGACTCTCTATACGGAGGAGGATTTCCGGACTGGCATACACCTCCCACCGTACAGGGTATTCACCTTTACGCTGGGGTTCACGCCGGAGCAGAAACCTCCACAGAACAGCCGATTCACCACTGTCTAGGGGTTCCCTGGCGATGGGCCTGATCTCAATTTCCATCAACGGTTTTTCCAGGTGGGCCGTAAGTCCTTCGACGTATCGGATGAGATCTTCCCCGTGGGTGCGTGCCTCAATTATCCTGTCGCGGTAGGTCGGCACTACCGGATGGCCGTCAGAGATGTAGCCCCATATTTCCTGGATTCGGCCCGGAGTTCTCCGGAGCGTATCCAATGTTTCCTCGGTGGGTTGGGGCACGCATACTTCGATCTCGTCTTCGGAGCTTCCAAGCATGCAGGTTCCCAGAGTGAGAGCCGCACCGATGACCGTATCGATTGGCACATCCACTTCGTGGGGCAGGAGTACTGTACCGCCGGCCAGCAGGCGCCAGCGCTGCGGTACCCAATTTGCAAAGGTCGGGGCTATCCAGGCTCCCAGCCGGTTGGCAAGGCGTTCGAATGCTGGTGTGAGACGGGGGAGGATGCCTGACGTGAACCATATGGCGGTCGAGAGTATCAGGCCGAAAAGGACGATCCAGGGTACGATCAACAGTGACAGAAGAGGTTCAATAATCCCCCGGCCCAGCCAGTAAAGCAGGGGGGGTTTCATAAATGCACCGCATCGACCACACCGCCACGACGCCCTGTGAAACGACAGGCGGCACTTCCTGCACCTGACCGAGCGGGCTTTTGCCCGCAGGATCGGCCTGTCTATCAAGGCCCTGGCCCTTGCGGTGGTCAGCAGCAGGAGCACGAATGCGAGAAAGCCCCATACCGCTACGATTATTTCCGGGTAGAAATATTTCATTAAATCTTTTTACCTGCCGGATCACGGAAGGGACACAAACCAATAGTGTAGTCAATGAATGTGGATTGCGCACACACGAAGAGGAGTGCGGTCATCAAATGTAGTGAACTATCCGCGGCCAGCTTCGTTTGAGAATTAGAGAGTGAGGAGAGCGTGGGCTGCCTTGCGGGCGGTGCCCGGATTCGGGATCGCCCCGGCGGGAGGCAGTGTCATGCATATTGTCGATAGATGCTTCAAAAGAGCCGCCCTTATCGCTTTTTTTCTGGCGGCGTCGGCCTCTGTGGCGAACGCCCAGCAGGTTCATATCGTACCCCATCCGGACCATCCGGGTCACAACGCCATCTACCTGGCATCTGCCAGGCTCTCGGTCGAGATCCGGAGCGGGGTAGCTCACACCGCCCTGACCCAGATCTTCGCAAACCCGAACCACTGGCGTGCAGAGGGCCTCTACCTCTTTCCTCTGCCCGAAGGCGCGGCCATCACCGATTTTCGCCTGACCATGGATGGTGTTCCGGTCAGGGGTGAGGTGCTGGACCGTGACAGGGCGCGGCGAATATACCTCGATATCGTGCGCCGTATACGCGATCCCGCTTTGCTCGAATGGGTCGGGCACCGGGTCTTCCAGGCACGAATCTTCCCGTTCGAGCCCAACGGCGAACGCACGCTGACCCTTTCCTGGGCACAGGTGCTTCCTACAGAGGGTGAGTACAGGGTATTCCGCTACCTGACTGGGCAGGGAAGAACTGCGGGTCACCCGTTCATAACCCCGATATTGGAGCCGGCTGTGCCTCCCCGGGTTCGAACCCGGCCAGGTGTCACCGTGCCGGGGCGGCGTCCTTCCGCTGAGCGGCCGTCGAGGCCCACACGGTTTGTGGTCGAGGGTTCCATCATCGAGGATCACCCGATCCGTGCGGTTTATTCCCCCACGCACCAGCTCGGCCTGGAGCAGGAAGAGAACACCTGTGCCCGCTTCTCAGCCGAGGGCGCCCTTTACAGGAGGGAGGGTTTCGTCCTCTACTACGCGACCGGCAGGCAGCGAGGAATCGGCATGAGCCTGCTCACCCACCGGCCCGAGGGTGAGGACGGCTACTTCCTGCTGACCATCACACCCGGCTGGCGGACTGAGCGGACCCCCCTGCCGAAGAATGTGATTTTCGTCCTGGATACTTCGGGATCGATGCAGGAAGACCGCAAGTTCGAGCAGGCGGTCGAAGCGCTCGATTTCGGACTCAGAACGCTCGGTTCGGAAGACCGGTTCGGGCTGGTGACCTACAACAGCACTGTGCGTGCGTGGCAGGATGTACTTTCAAGGGCGGACCGGCGGACAGTCCGGGAAGTCCGTGATTACATCCAGACACTCTCGGCCGGTGGAGGGACCAACATAGAGGGAGCTCTGGCGCAGGCGGCCTCCCTGGCTCAGGACGCGATCAACGAGAACGGTTTGAATGGCTCTGGTTCCCACGCCTCCGAACTCACTTACATCATATTTCTCACAGACGGTCTGCCAACGGTGGGTGAGAGCGATCCCAACGTGCTGCTGGAACAGGCCTCGGAGCAGATTCCTGGGGATGTCCGGCTCTTTACGTGGGGAGTGGGTTATGATGTGAACGCATTCCTGCTCGACAGGCTGGCCGAAGAGCACGGTGGCCGCTCGGCTTATGTTGAGCCGACCGAAGACCTCGAGATCAAAGTAAGCGCCTTCTTTAAATCGGTCAGCACACCGGTCATGGCCGATCTTGAGCTCTTGATCGAGGGGACCGATGGCTACGACATCTTCCCGGCGCGTCTCCCTGATTTATTCGAAGGGGGGCAGATAACCGTCATGGGCCTTTACCGGGGAAGCGGCAGCGTGGAGTTTCGCCTGAGCGGGATGGTCGGCGACGAAAGCCGCGAAGTGGTCCATTCCGCAAGACTGCCCCGCAGAAAGGCCGAGGCCTCGTTTCTCGCCCCGATGTGGGCGCAGCGAAAGGTCGGCTACCTGCTGGAGCAGATCCGTCTGCACGGGGAATCGGATGAGCTGAAGTCGGAAATCATCGCCCTGGGCGAGCGCTTCGGTCTGGTCACTCCATACACTTCATACCTGGTGATAGAGGACAGAATGCGGATGGAAGAGGAGTCTGGCATGCTCGACATGGCGGTTCCTATGGCCCAGGCTCAGCATGCGATGGCCAGGGAAGCGGTGAGCGCGAGTACGCGGCCCGGAGCTTCGGTATACGCAGGTGCGGCAGGAAGCACCCAGCAGACCGGCAAGAGGTTGGTGCAGTTGAGCATAGCCGAGAGGGCGTTCCAGTCGGCGACATCCTTCATGCAGGCGAGCTACCTGAAGGTCCAGCGCGTCGGTGAGAGGACCTTCCGTCTGGATGAGGAGACGGGAGCCTGGAGAGAGGAGAAGCTTGCACGGGATGCGTCGATGATCGATGTAGAGATCGGCAGCGAGGCTTTCCTCGAACTCCTGAAACGCCACGACTTGCTGGGCCGATACGCCTCTATCGGTGAGCAGGTGGAGCTGATCCTCGACGGACAGGGTTACCGGCTGCTACTGCCGCAAGAAATTCCTGAGGCCGGGTGAACCAGGAGGATGGTGGTTCCGACCCGACCGGCAGTTGGAGAAGCCCGGCACATAGGGTGAAACGCCGGGCTTCTTCTTTGTTCAGTAGTAGAACAGGCTCGACCCCCAGGTGAAGCCCGATCCGAAGGCGACCAGGCACACAAAATCCCCCCGTTCGATAGTACCGTCCTTCACAACCTCGCTCAGTGCGATAGGGATGCTTGCGGCTGTCGTGTTGCCGTACCTGGCGATATTGCTGTAGACAGTTTCGTTCGACAACCCCAGACGCTTGCGGACTCCTTCGGTGATGCGCTCATTGGCCTGGTGGGGGATGACCAGCTTGAGCGATTCGACGGAAAGGCCCTGTGCCTCGAGAGCCTCCATGATCACCGCGTGGAACTTCACTACTGCGTGGCGGAAGACTTCCCTTCCGTTCATATGTGGATAGATCAGACCTTCGTCGATCATCTCTTTCGTGAGCCACGGCCTCCGCTTTGCCGACGGAACGTACATGCACAGCTCTTCGGCGAAGCGACCGTCGGAGTGGAGGTGGTGCCAGATGATGTGGCTGCTGTCGGAGTTGTCCGTGACTTCCAGACAGACAGCGCCGGCCCCATCACCGAATAGGACCGCGGTGTCGCGGCCTTCCGTGTTCATCTGCATTCCCGCAGAATGGACTTCTGCACCTACCAGCAGGATGCGGTCGTACATCCCCATCCGGATATATGCGTCGGCTGCCGAGAGGCCGTAGATGAAACCGGTGCACTGGTTCCGGACATCGAGGGCCCCGACCTCTCCCAACCCCAGCTCCTTCTGCAGCAGGACCCCGTTGCCGGGGAAGTACATGTCGGGTGAGAGAGTTGCGAACACGATGAACTGGATGTCCTCAGGTTCCCAGCCCGCCTCTTCCAGCGCGGCACGGGCTGCCAGTAAGCCCAGATCGGTAGAACCGGTGCCCGGTTCGACGAAGCGGCGTTCCTTGATTCCCGTTCTCGCCTGGATCCACTCGTCGGTAGTGTCCATCAATTTCTCGAGGTCTTGATTGGTCACCACGTTTTCGGGAAGGTAGTGACCGGTTCCTGCTATTCGCGTAAGACGCATGATATATTCCTTGTTAGTGCCCTTGCGGGATCACCGGATCGTGCCCATCGATCAAGGCTCCATTCTTGACGAAACCTGCCATTGTGGTCAATCCGAAGCGGACCCGGCCTACCAGGCCAGGGCAACGGCTTCCCTGCGGGGATCTGCTCCGGCCATGAACATCGGAGTGGCCGGGTCGGAGCGCAGGATCATGATAGCCTGGGCGCCGCCGAACTCTGAGCGCTGGCCGGTACGGTAGAGGCGGAGTCGGTGCCCGCGGGCCTCCAGCGCGGTTATTGCTTCAAGGCCGACCGAATCCTCCAGGCTCACATCCAGTCCGTCGTAGGAGCGGAACCGCGGCGCCTCCATCGAAGACTGGATATCCATTTCGAACAGGTGCCAGTTGTTGATTATCTGAACCAGCGTCTGTACCTGGCCGTCGCCGCCGGGGGTGGCCATTGCCAGCACAGGTAAACCATCCAGTAGGATAAGGCAGGGGCAGAGGGTGTGGTAGGGGCGGTGACCTGGAGCCAGCTCGTTAGGATGTCCCCTCTCGAGGGTGAAAAGGCTGCCCCGGTTCTGCAGGATGATCCCTGTATCACCCGCCACCACTCCGGAGCCAAATGAGTTGAACAGACTCTGGATCAGCACAACAACATTTCCCTGAAGATCTGCAGCAGTACATACGACGGTGTCGTCATCCATCTTCCTCGGCTGGCCCGTATCGAATTCCCTCGCGGCTGAAGAGGGATCGATCAGCTGCGCGCGCTGGCTCGCGTATGCCTTGCTCAGGAGTGAGTCGATGGGTGCCTCATAGCCGGCGGGGTCGGCCACATGCTCGTCTCTGTCGGCGAATGCCAGCTTCTTGGCCTCGATGAGTAGGTGAAGGTAGTCGGCGCTATGCTGCGAAGTCCGGTCCACATCGAACTGCTCGATGATATTCAGCAGCATCAGCAGAGCGATGCCCTGTGTGTTGGGGGGCAGCGCAAACACCCCTAGACCCCTGTAGTGCGTGGAGATCGGCTCAACCCACTCGCTTGAGTGTGTGGCGAGATCATCGGCGGTTATCGCTCCGCCCTCCGTATTGAAGAAGCGTGCGAACTCTCCGGCCAGGTCACCCCTGTAGAACGACTCCCCCTCGGTCGACGCAACCTTGCGGAGGCTCTCTCCCAGCCTGCTCTGGACCAGTAGGTCCCCTATCCGGTGAAGATCCCCGTCCGGCATGAAGACATGGCTGAGCGAGGGGGAACGGCTGATCACCCGGCGGGAATCGTACAGATCGCGGTACAGTTTATGGGAAACGGGAAACCCTCCGAAGGCGAGCTGGATTGCGGGTTCCAGCAGGGAGGAGAGGGGGCGGGTCCCGAAACGGGAGAGGGCTGTCGTCCACGCGCTTACGGTTCCCGGTACGGTCACTGCGTCCAGTCCAGTTGACGGTATCCTCTGAAGCCCCCTGCGTCGGAGCCCGTCTGCGCTGGCCCGGCTGCCTGCACGGCCTGAGCCGTTCAGCCCGTAGACCCTTTTCTCACGGGCCCGGTATATGAGCATGAAGGTGTCGCCGCCGATGCCATTCATGTGAGGGCGCACCACGGAGAGCACTCCCGCCATCGTTACGGCGGCGTCGACGGCGTTCCCGCCCGAACGGAGCACATCCAGCCCGGCCTGGGCTGCCAGCGGGTGCCCGGCGGTCACTGCACCGTGATCCCCCATGGCGGGCGGGCGCCAAGGCATCTGGGGGTTTTGTTTGGGTGCAGTGGCGGCCGCAGTAACGGCCGCGAGTACAGTGACGAAGGCAGCTGTGCCGATAACGCGTTTCATAAGCGCGATGGGTCCTCTCACCAGGGGTTTTATCTAGGAGCCTGTCGGAGAAACGCT
>JAGLTZ010000192.1 GCA_023135015.1 Candidatus Latescibacterota bacterium | reverse complement strand
AAATATCCCTGTCCGACAGCCTCCCGCCCAACGGGGTGTGGAGGTTTTTTTATATACCCTTCAACAGCCAGAGGCCAGCACGATGACAGCCAGTTCTCCGGAATCTGTCTCACGTAAACAGGCCACAGTGATGAATGCGGCCCAGCTGAAGCGGGCGCTTGTCAGGATGGCGCACGAGATCATCGAGGAGTCGGAAGGAGCAAAAGATCTGGCACTGGTGGGTATGCAGACACGCGGGGTGGACCTGGCCCGGAGGCTGGCCAAATACATAGGTGAGAGTGTCGGTTCCGAAATCCCGGTGGGCGTGCTGGATGTCACCCTCTACCGGGACGATTTCCGGGATCGAGATAAGGCCCCGGTCGTGAAGCCGAGTGATATCCCCTTCGAGGTGGACGGGCGCACTCTAGTACTCGTGGACGACGTCCTCTTTACGGGAAGGACGGTTCGGGCGGCGCTCGACAGCCTTATGGATTACGGCCGGCCGAGTGCCATACACCTGGCGGTACTTATCGACAGGGGGCACCGCCAGCTTCCGATAAGCGCTGATTTCGTCGGACAGGAGATCCGCACCCTGGAAGGGCAGGAGATCCTGGTGCGGGTGAAGGATGAGGATGGTGAGGATGCCGTCTACCTGGTGGAAACTCCAGGGTAGAATTTAGCAGAGCAAGAGAGGAAACGGAGAGCAGCGCGTGACAGCGACCCAGCTATCGATCGAACACCTCACCGGTCTCGAGGGTGTGCCCGCAAGAGACATCGAACTGATCCTGGATACTGCGGAATCTTTCCGAGAGATCCTGGAACGGCCGATCAAGAAGGTGCCCACCCTGACGGGTGTTACCATCGTCAACTTCTTCTATGAGCCCTCCACCCGAACACGCCTTTCTTTCGAGATGGCCGAGAAGCGCCTCTCGGCTGATGTGGTCAATTTCGGTACTGCGGCTTCGAGCGTTACGAAAGGGGAAACCCTGAAGGATACGATCCGCAACATCGAAGCTATGAAGATCGATATGGTGGTCATACGGCACAGTCATGCAGGGGCTGCCGAATATCTGACGAGGTGCACCGATGCGGTCATCCTTAATGCCGGCGACGGTTGCCATGAGCATCCCACCCAGGGGCTACTGGACCTGCTAACCATGCGCCAGCACACAAAAAAGCCCTTTAAGGATCTCAGAGTTCTGATGGTGGGGGATATGCGCCACAGCAGGGTGATCCGCAGCGATCTATGGGGGCTTAAGACGCTGGGTGCGTCGGTGGCAGTCTGCGGTCCCCCGAGCCTGATGCCGGCAGGGGTCGATGCATTCGGGATAGATGTCTACCACGACCTGGATACAGCACTCGAGGGGGCCGATGTCGTGAACGTTATGCGTATCCAGCTGGAGCGGCAGGAGGGGGGGCTCGTACCGAGCCTGCGGGAGTACAACCGTACCTTCGGAATAACCAGGCAGCGGCTCAAGAGGACCCGAAAGGACCTGGTAATCATGCATCCGGGTCCAATCAACCGCGGTGTAGAGATAGACACGGACGTCGCAGACGGGCCTCGTTCGGTCATACTGAGGCAGGTGACCAACGGCGTGGCTATCCGCATGGCTTGCCTGGTCCTTCTGGCTCCGCAGAAAGGGACTCTGGGTGAATAGATAGTTCCCGTTTGGAAATGAAAAAAACCTTACAAGGATGGACAGAAGAGTGGCTGACATTCTCATAAAGGGCGGGAGGGTGATCGACCCCTCCCAGGATCTTGACAGGGTAACAGACGTTGCGATCAGGCGGGGCCGGATAGAGTCGCTGGCCAGGGTAGGCAAAGGTGCCATGGCCAACTTCGGGGCGGTGATCAATGCCAACGGAAAGGTGGTCTGTCCCGGCCTGCTCGACATGCATGTCCACCTTCGGGAGCCGGGGTACGAGCACAAGGAAACGGTTCTGACGGGGTGCAGGGCGGCGGCGGCGGGAGGGTTCACTGGGGTAGCATGCATGCCCAATACAAACCCGCCTATCGATGACGCGGCTACGGTGAAGATGATCCTGGAAAAGGCGAACGAGGCGAAATTCAGCGTGTGGCCCATCGCTGCCGTTTCTCCCGGACGTGAGGGCAAGGCCCTCACCGAGATGGCCGAACTGGTAGAGACGGGGGCGATCGGTTTCAGCGATGACGGCAGCCCCATTCATGACAGCCACCTCATGCGCACCGCTCTGGAGTATTCACGGATGCTCGGGGTTCCAATTATCGACCACGCCGAGGATCACTCACTGACCGTGCTCGGTTCGATGCATGAGGGTAAGGCATCGGCCATCCTTGGGGTCAGGGGCATGCCGTGTATTGCCGAGGACGTGATCGTTGCCCGCGACATTCTGATAGCCGAGTACACCGGCGGCCATCTCCATATAGCACACCTTAGCACCGCGACAAGTCTGGATCTGGTTCGACAGGCCAAGAAGCGCGGTGTGCACGTTACCTGCGAGGTCACACCGCATCACCTGACGCTCACCGACCAGGATGTGCGCGCCTCCGGTCTCGATCCGAACTGGAAGATGTCACCGCCCCTGCGTTCTGCCGATGATGTCAAGGCACTGAGGAAGGGTCTCAAGGACGGGACGATTGATTTCATTGCAAGTGATCACGCCCCCCACCACCTGGACGACAAGGACACTACTTTCGAGGACGCTGCTTTTGGTATCGTCGGACTCGAGACCACTCTGGGTGTGATCCTTACAGAGCTGGTAGCACCTGGCGTGGTTGACTTGCCGACGGCAATCGCATTGATGAGCACCCGTGCGGCAGAGACCTTCAGTCTGCCGGTTGGAACGCTCAAACGGGGAAGCGCGGCCGATATCACAGTATTTGACCCCGAGGCCGAATGGACTGTTGAACCGGGTGATTTCAGGTCGAAGAGTGTCAACACGCCGTGGGCCGGTCGGACTCTCAAGGGCAGAGCCACCGATGTTGTCGTTCAGGGCAGGCTGTATAGAAAATAGAAATTACGGGCTGGTCTAAACTTGCGGTTACAACAGTGCGTCTAATCAGGCATCATCTATCCGGCTCATCGCGTATTCAGCCAGCGCAGTGATTGTGAGACTGGGATTGACCCCGGGGTTGGCGGGCACGATAGAGCCGTCCACTACGTAAAGACCCGGATAGTTATGGACCTGGCAATCCAGGTCGATTACTCCATTCTCTGCACTACTGCCGAATAGACAGCCCCCGAGCAGGTGGGGTGTCGTCGGCATATTGAACAGGTTTTCTCCTACCGTTCCCCTCGGTATGCTGTTCGTCCTCCTGGCGAATTCCCGTGTGATCCTGTGTCCGATATCGATCCGGGCCGGTACGGTATGCTCCGGGTCGGGTTCCGAAATCACTCCACGCCGGAAGAGAGTAAGAAGACTGCGCCCTGAACGAAGATGCATCCAACTGTCCTCAGTTTGCATGACCATGATGATGGTCATGCGTCGGGCCCAGCCTGGCAGAATATGAGCTCTCAGGGAATCGATCGGATGGCGTACTACCTCCCACAATGTCTTAAGGATGCGCACGGGAATGCCCTCACCTGTCGATATCAGCGGGGCAGAGATGAGGCGCATGAATGAGGATCCTTCCGGATAGCGGACCGGTTCGACACGCGTAACCTCATCGGCATCGAATATCGAGGTGATGGATATTCCCTCGGAGTAATTCGGTTCCTTTTCTCGACTGATACATCCCTGAAGCGCCTCACCGTTTGTCCTCACGGTTTCACCGAGGCGGCGTGATATATCGGGCAGTGAACGGGTCACATCCCTGCACCGGAAGAGCAATCGGAG
>JAGLTZ010000191.1 GCA_023135015.1 Candidatus Latescibacterota bacterium | reverse complement strand
GTCGTGGACGGGCCAGATCTGCTCCTCGTTCCATTGCAGCACTACACGTGGAGCCTTTCTGATCTCGACGGAGGCCACCATCTGCCCAATGAATTGGTGGACAAAAGCCCTCGGCAGGTTCCCCTTGGCCGTGGCCCGCAGATCTCCTCCCTCATCAATCATCTTAAGGAAGGTCCGGGCATTGGCGTGATGAGGAACTACCGCCAGCTCTTCTGATGATAAGGATTCATTCAACACGACCGCCGATGGTAGAATGCCCGGTTCGGCGGAGATCAGAGCAGTGTAATGCCCGACGGCAAGATCGGTCCAGGCGTGTAAAGGTTCCGAGGCACATGTCTCGCGAACGTCCCGAGCCGCCTCCCTTGCCTGGTCCGCATTCGTGATCTCGGGACGCATGAGGGACCACCACAGCTCCCGGTAGCAGGGGTCCGTCATTGTAAGACCCTTAGGAAGCGCTCCCAGCCAGCCCATCAGATGGGCCGGAGCATTCTCCTCGATGATCCGGTTCGCCAGTATCCAGTCCGCCCCGGCGGCGCTGAAGTTTTCAGGCTGAAATCCCCGGGGGACCCACCGGCGGTATGATTCGTGCTCTTCGTGGTCTGGATCGGCCACGGCCCGGCATACCTCCTCGAATCCACCCAGGCCGCCGCTGTCTTCAAGCGGTCCGCTTCGGGCGCCATCCACGCAGTATATCCGCTTTATAGGCTCAACCGGGGTAATACAACGCGACATCGACACAGTCATGGACCAGCCGTCGCCGAAATCGTAGAGGTAGCGAAACCAGCGAACCCCTTCGTCTAAGAGTTCGCCGATCGAGATCTCGCGAGCATCCTCGAGCGGCGGGAGATCGATTTCCCAGAAATCATCGACATAATCAGGGCGGCCGATGCGGCGGTCCCCGACCTGGAACTCATGCAGGTGGTAGTCCCACCATCCCATCACCGACTGGATCGCCTCGTGCAGCTCTTCCAGAGCGGTCTGAGCGGGAACATAAAGGCGGCGCCAGATGAGCGGTTCCGAACCCTCAAGAGAGATGGTGAGGTCAATTACTGATTGAGCTGTAGAACTCACACATCCTCCCATTTTGGTTTTATCCTTTGTTCGAACAGAAAGGATGCTGCTTCCTCACCCCGCCCCTTATAACTTGCGAGATCCAAATAGAGCTGTAGATCACTGACGACACGGTCACCATCGACAAGTTGTGTATTCCACATAAGACTCTCATCGAACGGAGCCAGGAGGGTGAAGTTCGCTCCTGAGTCTACTGGTTTCCAGCCGAGTCCTTCTGCAACAGCCACCGGATCCAACTTAACATACGCGAATCCCCTCACATACCTGGAGAATGGGGCAACGCGTTCTGCACCGGAAAAGAGTGTAAATGCATAGTCAATGGTGTTGCGTATGCAATACCGACCGAGTTCGGCCTCAAGCTCAGACACAGATCCATCTGCATAGAAAGGAAGCGATCGGCTTTTCCGATATGAGTATTTCGTGGTCCATTCCCTAAGTAGTGATTCTGGATCTTTTAGCATCACACCATTCTGATCCTGAATAACCATTTCCATATCCAGTAGTCGTTCCTTGACCTTGTAGGCAAGACCGATACTCACATATGCATCCTCAGCGATTTCCTGGACCCGCCAGACACGCTCGGGATTCTCCAGAAGCAGACGTACCACGCGACTCGATTTAATTGCGAATAGAGATTTGAGTCGGCCGATCTCACTTTCTGGCTTCGGGTAGTTGTCTCTGACGATGTAAACGTCATCGAAAACGATGCGCATATTCCCTGCCAAGTCCACAAAGCCAAGCCCGGATTCAGAGCATATTTGCCTGCTTTTAGGTCCGAGGTATGGTGCAGCAATGAATCCAATACATTGTTGGGTATCGGCCAAGTACGCTGTCATCTGTTGAACTGCTGCGCGGACATATCGCGGTTCTCCGTTATTCTTCCACTCTACCAGAATCCGCCACTCCGATTCTCGTGTTCTAATAACGAACTCTAAATCAGCCCTTGTACCCAGACGGACAGGTTCTGTTCTTTCTGGATAAGAGAGCTCCAGAGAAGGAACGAGTTGAAGGGCTTCAATCATGATGTCTTTGATTGTATTCAGACGTTCACGTTCCATCGCTATTTCATTTCATTAATGGGTTTCACCGTACGGTGAAAATACCCTTTCCAGTAAAAGTTGTCAAGTAGTTTTCACTGTAATTAATTTTTCACCGCACGGTGAAAGTATTTGTTATAATGAACATTTTACATGTTATGAAGGAAGGGGTATTGAAGGGCACTTCGGTCCCAGCGACCGGGACCTTCCCATTCCATACATAGCTGCGGATCTGCAATCCGAAG
>JAGLTZ010000190.1 GCA_023135015.1 Candidatus Latescibacterota bacterium | reverse complement strand
ATCTTTGTTACACCTTATGTCCAGCGCGAGGACACGGTAATCGTGCCTTAAACATGGTCGCCTCCCAGGGTGTACTCTTCCCGCTTGAGGAGTAGAAAATGCGAAGCAATCCACTGACACGTCTGGGGCTGTTTGTTGTCGCCGTCATTCTGGTGATTATCGGCTGTCAGGCTGCCGAGGAGGAGGCCCCTCTCGGGATACTGCCTTTCGACTGGGTGCCAGCGACCGAGAGCATACCGGCGGATGGAATTTCACAGCTGACACTCACCGTGACGGTTATCACGGATGAGGGTAAAAGGGTCCAGAATGTAGCAGTGACCTTCAGAGCCGTGGATGCGAGCGACACGAACCGGACACTCGGCTCGCTGAGCCAGGCGACCGTTACGACTGACGCCAATGGTCAGGCGACCACGTACCTAACCAGCATCGAGAGCGCAGCCGATACAGTCTGTATCGTAGATGCAGCGGTGACCGATACATCCGGGTATGTGCTGAACCCCAAGACAGGCGCCAGTGTGAATATGAACCGGGCTCCCCCCGGTTCTATGGCAATCGTTTCGGTGGGCCTCCTCTCCGACGAGGAGCTGGAAGCGCGTCTTCACACAATTCTGCTCAACAGGGCCTACGAGAGGGCTCAGGAGCGCAGGAAGGGTATAGGTGCACTGCTGGGAGGTGATCCTCAAGGTGGGAATGCAGCCGGTTCCCGGGCGGCTGAGGCAGAGAAGCTGACGGTAATATTTGAAGGGGTTGTGATTGATCTCGCCTCCAATAAATCCGAGCTGCCCTCCGACGGGGTCTCGACCGCACAGATCACCGCCACCGTTGCCACGACAAGCGGCGTCCAGGTTGGAGGAGTGGAGCTGCGATTCGTGGCAAGGGAAGGAACGATCACGCCAACAGCTGTCACCAATGAGTTCGGTATCGCGAAGGCCACGCTCTCCTCTGCAGTAACCGATTCCTCGCAAGACAGGGTTGTGGTCCGGATGGGTGCCACTCTCACCGATACGCTCTTTCAGGACTATGTCAAGCCCGTACTCACGATTTCGGCTGATGATGCGAGCCTTCCGGCCGACGGGAACTCGACAACTAATATTCGTGCAAGATTACTGACAACCGAGGGTATCCCGGTTGTCGGAGCCGAGGTGGCCTTCAGCCTCACCGGTCTCGACGATGTTTCGCTGACGGTTCAGGGGGCGACAAACTCCGATGGTGAAGCGATTGCAACGCTGAAAGCCGGACAGACATCAGGCACCGTCACCGTAACCGCCACTTTTAGCAGCCTCCAGGTATCCACATCGGTGATACTCCTGGGGCTGAACGTCACTCTTGGATCGGAAAAGACGAGTATCCTGGCCGATGGAAACTCAACCACAAAGATCACTCTGGTGGCGAAAACCCAGACAACGAATGTAGCAGTCGTCGGTCAGCAAGTGACATTCGCCACGGACCGTGGAACCATCCCGGCAACAGCCGTCACGAATCAGTCCGGAGTGGCGGAGGTGACACTTAAGAGCGGCACCACGGCGGGAACAGCAACGGTCACTGCCCAGATAGGTGGGGTATCTGTCCAGACCCAGGTCCAGTTCACCTCCACGGCCAACGTATCGGTTGAGCTGTCAAGCGAGCAGGACCGGCTGTTAAGAGACGGCCAGGATGAAACGACGATCACAGCGACGGTCGTTGATGGGAACGGAAGCCCGCTCGCGGGAAGGGTAGTGGACTTCTCCCTTTCAGGGGGCGGCTCACTCTCAACAAGCCAGCCACAGCAGACGTCGTCCGATGGCAAGGCAAGCGTGAAATTGCAGGCAGATGCTGCAACAACCGACAACACTGCCACGATCATTGCCACGAGCGAAGGGGAGAGCGACACGCTTGATGTCTTGCTGCGTGGAGTCACATTGCAACTGTCCGCCAGTCTCACTTCAATGGTGGCCAATGGCACAAACACATCGAAAATTACACTGCTGCTGAAGGAAACGACCAACAACACAGGTGTTCCCGGCAGGATAATTCAATTCTCCACGACGGCGGGTACGATTCCGGCCACGGCCACAACGAGTGCCAGTGGTGTTGCCCAGGTAACGCTCACGGTCGGCACCTCACCGGCCACGGCAACAGTCACGGCAGAGCTGGGTACGCTCACGACCACCACAACCGTCGACTTCATCGCCGAGGCGCTAAGTTTGAATCTTTCGGCGGATAAAGGCAGCATCTTGCGGGACGGTATTGCGACATCCAAGGTCACGATCACTGTCCAGGACCCGAACGGGAACCTACTGAACAACCGTGATGTAACCTGGAGTGTCAGCGGTAGTGGCAGCCTGTTCCCGACAGTCGGCCAGACCGGAAAAGATGGAAACCCGAGCGGAACACACTCCACTACATTGACGGCCGATGCAGGTGCTGCCGACGCTAATGCGAACGTGACCGTTACGGTTGGTGACAGTACATCAAGCGTAACGATTACACTTGAAGGGATCACGCTCACATCGTTCGTACAGCCTGATACTATACTGGCAAACGGTATAGAGGCGGCGCTCTTCACCTGGCAGGCTTCCAAAACGTCAAGCGGTGCGGTCATTGCGTACCACGACATCCTCATTTCCAATGTATCCGGGCCCAGTGTTCTGCTGACGAATGTATCCAGCACGACCAATGCGACCGGCATTGCGACTGCGACTGTTAAGAGTACAACCAACGCGGGTGATCTCGTTTTGCAGGCGGAGTTGGGGGGTGTTACTCAAGCCCAGTCCCTCCATCTGCTTCAGGACCAGTTCAGCGTGGCACTGACTTCGAGTGATGCGACCCTGCTTCGGGACGGCTCTGAAACAGCGACCCTTACGGCGACGGTTCTCGATTTCCTTGGAGACTCCGTGAACGACCAGCGGGTCGATTTCACGCTGACCGGCAGCGGTACATTGAGCAGTAACTTCTCGAAAACCAATTCGAGCGGTGAGGCGAATGTGACGCTCATGGCGGATGTGGGTTCCACCAACGAAAGTGCCCAGATCCGGGCCAGCGTCAGTACTGCTGCCGATTCTATCACAATTCCACTGTACGGGGTTGCACTCTCGATCAGGATCGATCCTGACTCTCTGGTAGCTGATGGTGAGAACTATGTGACTGTTGAAGTCACAGTCAAGGAAACGGGAAGCAGTACCCCGTTAATAGACCGCCTGGTGACTTTTGCCTTCAGCCCCGGTACCTTCGCCACAATCACTCCGGCAGCGGCAAAGACCAACAACAGTGGTATTGCGACAGCAACCCTTACCGCCCGCACCTCGACATCTCAAACGGGTTGGGTGAAAGGCCGTCTTGGCGACGATCCTTCAACAACTCTCGTAGACAGCATCAGTGTAAGTATCGTGGCCCCGGTACGAGATGTCAGTCTGTCGAGTGCGGACGACGGAATCCTGAGGAATAACCAGGACAGCACGACGCTGACCGCTCTCGTGACCGATAACACCGGATACCCCGTTTCCGGACAATCAGTAGCTTGGAGCCTGATTAGTTCAACTCCAAGCGGTGTCTCCCTGTCGGTCAGCTCCAGCGAAACCGGTGGGGATGGAAAGGCGACTGTTACCCTTACCGGTGATGCTGGAACATCAGATGCTACAGCATCAATCAGGGCCGCAACCGGTTCCTCAGCCGACACCCTCAATGTAACCCTGCAGGGCATATCGCTCACACTGACAGCTCTGCCGAAAACTATTACTGCCAATGGTGTTGGTGCGGCGGAGGTCGAGGCCACATTGAAGGAAGCGAATGCCGGGCGCGGCATATTGGGTGAGACCCTCACCTTTACCACGACACTCGGGACCATTGGTGGCACTGCAAGTACAGATGTTAACGGTAAAGCCACGGTAAGCCTGATAGCCGATACGACCTCGGGTACGGCGACAATAACCGTTTACAGCGGACCAGAAGCTACGGGGATATCTGCATCAACCACCATCGAACTCGTCGATCCGACAGTTACTTCGATTTCCTTGGCCGCTTCAACGGCCGATCTCCAGGTGAAGGGTACGGGAGGAATTGAAACAGCGTCGATTACAGCTACTGTGCTGGATAGGGACAACCAGCCGGTACCTTCCGGGGTTGAGGTGGAGTTCACGCTATCTCCGGCGGGATCGGGCACTTTTGGCGGAACCGCCACTGTGGATACCGCAGAGACCGACGCCAGCGGCGAGGCGGTCGTCCAGTTCCAGAGCGGAACCGTCGCCAGCGACGTGACGGTGACCGCAAAGGTGCTCGACACCTCGGTGGAGAGCAGCACTTCCCTGCTGACGGTTGTAGCCGGGCCCACGACGGACATCAACATAACGGCAACAACTATCTCATGGAATGATGACGGCCTTTACGAGCGAGAGATCCATGCGGTTTTATCTGACACGTTCAGTAACGCAATTAAAGATGCCAGAGTTTACTGGAATGCTTTGCCCTTGGGTATTGGCAGTATAATCGGCAGTGACATCACCGATGAGAAAGGAGTCGCTCACAGCAAATTCATCTATGGTCGCGGAAATGAGCCCTCTACGGTAACCTACTACGCAACAAACCAGGGTGTCACCGACTCACTCGTGATCCCGACCGGTACTGTTGTCCTCACCCCCAGCACTGCAAGCATTCTCAGAGATGAGACCAGCAATGTAGAACTGTCGGTTACTGTCTACGATGGATACGGGACTCCGGTAGGACTGTTGGGCATCAGCTGGAGTGTATCCGCCGGTACAGGGAGTGTAGCAGCGACTGGTACTGCGACAAACCAGGCGGGAGATGCGACCACGAACTATTACACAGGTGATGCCAACTCCGCTGATGGTTCAGGTACTGTTCAGGCTACATTCAGCGGCCTTTCGGATACAGCCGTGATAACACTGCGTGGCGTCACAATGACTGTGTCCGCCTCACCTGACACCCTGAGTGCGAATGGGCAGGCAACAAGTACGGTGACTGCTGTTCTCAAGGAGACAACGGCGAATGTTGCGCTGGCCTCTAAAGAAGTGACCTTCAGCAGCTCCAGTCTGGGTACGATCACTGGTTCTGCGACAACCGACACCGATGGTAAGGCCACTGCAACCTTCACCGCAGGGACCACAGCAGGAACAGCTACTGTTACGGCCTTCTACGGCAGCCTCAGCCCGACTGACCAGATCGTCCTGACCAGTTCCACAGCGGCTGCAATCGCTCTTGAGGCCAGTGAGACCATCCTTCAGGTGAAGGAGACCGGAGGGACCGAACTCTCCACGATAACTGCAACCGTGAGGGATTCTCTTGGAAATCTGGTACCAGCAGGTATCCAGGTTAATTTCACGGTTTCACCTGCGGGAATGTTCTCAAACGGTCTGAACACTTCGACTGTGCTGACTAATGCCAGTGGCCAGGCATCTGTTATCTACCAGAGTGGGACAACGCCAGGCGATATGTTGATTACAGCTACATCCGGAGGTGCAACGGGTAGCGCGGTGCTGATAACTGTAGCTGCCGGACCGGCAAACCAGATACTTCTATCTTACGATACAACGGCCACTACACCTGTGGATGGATTCTCAACCGTCAATATTAGCGCTCTTGTTTCGGATGCGTACGGCAATAATGTTTTCGATGATACGCAGGTATACTTTCAGATAACAGTAAATCCTGACAGGGGAGCAATCGTACCAATGGTTACAACAACAGATGGTTTTGCCCAGGCCGCATTAACATATCCATCTTACGAGATCGGCAATACACTTACGGTAAAGGCAACCACATTAGGTGGAACCATTTCAGCAACCATCGTTGTGACTTTGCCATAGATTGATCTCGGGAATCTGTATACTTAAGGTGGGTTTGAATGCGGATGCGGGGTTTATTCCCCGCGTCCGCATTCTTACTTTATGGGGGATTGTGCTGTGTTGGTGATTCGAGTTGATTGAACCTGTGAGGCATGTAACGGTAGTAATAAAGAGGAGCGAGGTTGCATAACTCATCTGCTGCCTGAAGAAGTGACGAAGTACAAGTCTGCATGTATTACATTAGATAACAGGGTTAACATGATGATAGACAAGTTGTTACACAGGCAATGAAATGACAATATAATAGTATGATGCGCCGGATTCTGCTGATAGGGATGATTGTTATCATTGTCGCCGCAGCGGCGGCTGGAGGTGGCCTGGTATATCTGAACAGCACGCTGGGCAGCCGGCATCTTCTGGCGCTGGTGAATGAGATGGTTCTGAAGGAGATAGGACTGCGACTGGTGTGGGAGGAGGCCAGGGGCTCATTCCTCTTCAATATGGTGGCAGAGCATCCGGCTATTCTGATGGCCGACGGTGACACCCTCGTGACGGCCAGGCGGATTCGCATCGGATTCAGGCCCTGGGCATTGCTCGCAGGCGGTATTGAGCTGAGTCGCGTAGAAGCGGATGCCCCAGTGGTCAATATTCTGGCCCTGATCGGTAATTCTTCAAGCAGTAGGTCATCGAGTAGAAGAGAGAGGGCTTCATCAGACTCCTCCGGCAGACGTGGAGGGCTAAGTTCAGGATTCCGGATTCGGAGATTCACAATCCGCGACGGTACGGTACGCGTGGCACGGCGCGGCGTTGTGCATTCAATTGAGGGAATAATGATCAGAGGTTCCTTGCTGATCAACAGGGCGGGCGGTCTGCAGATCGACATACGAAGGTCACGCGCTGCCATAGAGGACTGGGGAATTGTCGTCGAGGACCTGCGGGGTCAGGTGGTGCTGAAGAGTGCAATGCTCTGGCTTCTGGACACCAGAGCCCGCACAAGGGACAGCCGGCTGGCTGTAAATGGTTCACTGGATATTTCACGGGTGGGTCGCAGGGGTGTGCTGAAAATGGAATTGCAGGCCCGAGATCTTCGAGAATGGTGGCCGGTGCTGGGTGGGAGATGGGTCGGTAGAGGTCCCTTTGATCTGGAGGGGTGGCTCAGAGGAAAACCGTGGAGACCCGAGCTCGAGTTAAGCGGCGGTGGTAATATCGCCGGCATCCTGCTGGATGGATTTGCACTCGAAGGCAGTTATGCTCCGAGAAACGTGGAAGCCGAAATCCGCGGATGGGGTGTGGGGGCTGATCTGCTTCATGCGCGACTGGCTCTGAACCCAAAGAATGGAGAAGGCTGGCTGGAGGTGGACGCCGATTCTATCCGTCTGGGGGCCACACTGGTCAGAGTGCCTGTTTCGTTGGAGAAGGTTCAACTGTCTCTTCAAACCAGGGGCTACGACCCGGTTTCGAGCGGGGGCAATCTGCGCTTGTCTATATGGGGTGTGAATGCCTACGGCATAGAGGCGGATTCCATCAAAACAGTAATGCAACTTGGGGAAGGGGACATTTCGACCAGGGAACCGGTTCAGATTGAAGGCAGGGGGTACTCTGTCAGAGCGGATGGGATGATCAGCCGGGACCGGAAAGCGATTGATATACATCTCCGCGGTCTTACACAGGAGCCTTCACAGCTGCTCACCCGGATTGGCACGGATATTGAAGGGGGAACAGTTGACCTGGATGCATGGATAACAGGAGCAATTACCGACCCGAGCATTAGGGGCGGAATTCAGATTCTGGACCTGGAGAGCAATGGAATAACAGTGGCGAATACCGATTTCCGATTCAATGTGGCTCAGGTCCTCGGTTCGAGAATCGGTAACTTCAGTGCCGACCTCGACAATATACATATCGAGCCGAACTTCGATCTCCCGGTTGCCGGACTCGACGGCCGTGTCATGGGTGAGACCATTACCTTACATAGAGTAGAAGGATTGTGGGAAGAGGGCGAGACCGGCCTGCAGGGCAATATCACGATTTCCAGGGACAGTATCCGGGCTAGACTCGACAGCGGGCACCTCACCCATCGTGAGCTTATTATCAGCGACATTAATGGACAACTGGTCTTCAACCCATCCACAGGTGCTGGCCCGTTCAGCATCGATGCCAGTACCAGCGAGGGCAGGATAAGCCTTCAGGGACATCGGGATGGAGAACGCCGGCTTTATATACGAGGATTGCTGGAGAGAGTGCAGCTCGGGCCCTTTAATCGCTCCTTTGACTGGGGCGTGACCGGTGTTAATGGACGGATTGGAGGTGGTTTCTCCGGGCAGATCGCAAAGCATGTGGAGGTAATGTCGACCAGGATAACAGTGGAGAGGCCAACCGTAGCAGGCTATGCATATGAAAGCCTCTTGCTTGATGCGGAGTACCGAAATGGTGCGGTGGAGGTCAACAGTCTGAATATCGTGGGCACCGAGGACGCCGGTTCCGGGGTCAGAAGTGTTGAAATGCAGGGTACGCTGTTGCTTCCAGGCTCCACAGCCGGTGGTGCAGATGGTCAGCTGGGGATCGACTTCACCGCCATCGGTGTGAATCTGGCTGTATTCCAGCCGTATCTGACCGATCACACCCTGATTGGGGATCTCACTTGCGAGATGAAGGCGAGCGGCACCTTTGTCGAACCGCGACTCGATGGATTGGTTTATCTGACCGGGGCACAGTTGGATACCTTCCGGGTCGAAGAGGTAGTGGCCGGTGTCGGTTATGAAGCAGAGAAAATAAATATCTATGGGGGAAGCCTGAAGTCGATGGGGTTCGTGGCCGCGTTCGAGGGAGGCTTTCCCTTTCACCTTCAGTTCAGTCCGCTTCAAGCCCGGTTGATCTCATCCGGGGATCTCCAGGTATCGATCGCGGGGTCCGGCAATCCCGAGGCGCTCCTCCAGCCCTTCAGCAATCAGATCGAGAGTGTGACAGGTGATTTATATGCTGATATCCAGATCAGCGGGACGATCGAGGAACCACACCTTAAAGGGACTGTAAAGCTGGAGCGCGGGGAGCTGAAACCTGCTGCGTTTGGGCAGGCGATAGAGGATCTGGGGATGGACCTGATACTGAGTGAAGACGAGATAAGAGTGGTTTCGTTCACGGGTCGCATGCCAGCGGGGCTCATGCAGCGAAACAATATCTGGAATCTCTTCGGAGTGCTCGGGAGCAAGGGGAAAGGAGGCGATTTCTCGGTTACAGGGAATGTGACGTTGGGAGGTGTGGAGCAACTGCGATACAACCTCGACTTACAGGGCAGCGGTATGGGGATCAGCGATCCTACCGGCAGTCTGGCAGTAGTAGTCGACTCGGACCTTAAGGTCGTCACTAATCCTGGGAATGCCTATCCCAGCCTGGAAGGAAGTATACAGGTTCAGCAGGGACTGGCGGATGTTGGCCTTTTACTGGACATGGTCGGAGGTTCGGAGACATTAAGCGAGAATGAGACTATAGAAAGAGAAGGGCTGGAAGTAGATGTCGAGATCGAGATCCCGGGCCGTTTGCGGGTTATCGGCGGCGAGTTCGGGCAGGAGTTCGACGTCGAGCTGATGGGGAATCTTCTACTCCGCAAGAATTCGACCGGAGTTCCCTATATTCTCGGTACACTTGAATCTGTTGTGGGACAGGGGCAGCTGTTCATGTTCTCCCGGAAATGGACGATTGAGGAAGGAATTATCACATTCGGCAGTATCGAAGAGATCAACCCCAACCTCGATGCACGTTTCAGCACAGGTATGGATGAAGACCTTATCGTGTTCACTCTTACGGGAACTGCCAGGGAGCCTTTGACCAAACTTTCAGCAGAAGGCAATTCCATGCTCGGTCAGAGCGATATCTACCAGCTTCTGATTCTAGGAACCGTGGGGATGGGTGAAGAGACAGGAGGTACAGGCCAGTTGATCGGTAAATACCTGGAGAATCAGCTTAACGAAGCTGCGCGCGGGATATTAGGTGTAGATACCTTCGAGATGGAGGGTATTAGTGGATTCGCCCAGGGATCACTTGCAGAGAACACACAGCTGAGCATGGGCTGGTACTTCGGCAATCAAATCTATGCCAAGTATGCCCAGTCGATTGTGGGAACCACACCCTGGAGGGAAGGCGGGGTTGAGTACAGGCTGTCGCGCTGGTTCAGGATCGGCGGCATGTTTGACCGCTACGGCAGTTATCTGCTGGAGCTTAAATGGCGTATCGAGTACTAGTGCCCTGTCACGCAAC
>JAGLTZ010000019.1 GCA_023135015.1 Candidatus Latescibacterota bacterium | reverse complement strand
GTCCTTCAACCGGTTGGCCTGGGCGGTCGACACTCCGACCTACGAGAGGGTAGGTCCCACAAGCCGCCCCGATTCGAGGGTGGAGAACATCTTCGCGCGGCGCTCCAGGTTCATGCGGCAGTACAGGGGAGGGGAGGGGCTGAGCGATTTCGACGAGCTGCTCCAGGCATATTACCGGGAGCGCCCTGAAGACCTCGAACTCGACATAATCAACTTAAGGGAGATCATGCCGAAGCACAGGAACGACTCCCGGCAATATGGGAAGCAGTATTTCCTGGCCGGGGCCTGGGCCGATGCAATGGGCGCCGTCTCGCCTCGCCCGGTGTCGGGGCCGCCCGAAGTTGCGGATTTTCCCAGGAGGAGCCCTTACAGGGAATCTTCGGAGCCGATGAGAATGAAGAGCCCCGAGCGAACCTCAACGCTCATCAAGAAGATCGCGCACGAACTCGGGTCTACGCTTGTCGGGATAACACGGCTGAACCCCGACTGGGTCTATCTGCATCCGCTTCCAGGGAGGGGTTTCGAGAATGTAGACGAGCCCCTCGAGATTCCCGAGCACTGGGAGTTCGCCGTCGTCGTCGGCACCCCGATGTCATGGGATCCCATGTATGCCAATCCCACCTACGGTACCTCCAACGATGCCTATTCACGGTCGCGGATCGTCGCTGCGCGCTTAGCAGCTTTCATCAAGCGACTCGGCTACGCGGCCAGAACCCACACGCCGGGCAACAGCTACGACCTCATGGTGCCGCCGATCTGCGTCGACGCTGGCCTGGGGGAGCAGGGTCGCCACTCGGTTGTGATCACACCCGAGCTGGGCTGCAATTTCCGACCGGCGGTGGTGACGACAAACCTTCCGCTGCAACCCGACAAGCCGATAGACATCGGTATCCAGGATTTCTGCAGACACTGCAAGATCTGCGCCGAAAACTGCCCCAGCGGTGCCATCACGATGGGCGACAAGATCGAGGTTCGGGGTTATCTCCGTTACCAGATCGACCAGGCGAAGTGCCAGAACTTCTGGAATTCCAACCTGGGCGGCACCGGGTGCAGGATCTGTATCAGTGTATGCCCGTATTCAAGGAAGGCGAACTGGCTGCACAAGACGGCCTTCAATGTCACCCTGAACGATCCGACAGGTATTTCAGAGAGGGTCCTGACGTCACTGCAGAAGAGCTTTTATTCGGGGCCGGACCCGCAGGAGTACTATATGCCCTCCCTGGGTGGGGAGAATGCTTCTTATCGCGAACCTCCCTGGTGGCTGAGAACCGAAGACTTCATCGACTACTGAGGGGGGAAAGATGCAACTGTTCAACAGCGGCTTTTTCTGGTTCTTCGAGGGCATACTCTTCTGTCTGGCCATAATCGGTTTAAAAGTTTGGGCGGAAGACCGGTCGATCCCGATGCCTTTCTGGAAATGGATAGCATTCGCAGTATGGATGGTGCTTTTTGGCTTCACGGTCGCGTTTATCGGCACGAGCCTGGGTGAGAACGAAGTGAACGCGGCTGTCAAGGGAGGCATTCTGTTTGGCATTATCGTGGCAATATCGGGAGTTGGCCTGTGGAGGTTGATAAAGATCGGAATCGGAAACGGTGAAGAGGGGACCCAGACCGGCCCTGAAGAACGGCCTGCTTAGGTATCTTTTCGTAATAGCCGTACTATCAGCCGCCCTCTTGTACGGCAGCTCAAGAAGCGGCCCCGATCTTATGCCTCATATCCGGGAGATATTCCCGCTGGCGGCCTCTTTCGAGCAATCTGACGGCATTTACTCCGCATTCTCGGACCAGAATGATCTATTAGGATGGGCGGCGGCGGGCCGCGCATCCGGCTTCGGCGGCCACATGCTGGTAGTGGTGGGTATAGATACGACCGGTGAGGTTGCGGGCGCCAAGGTGGTTGAGCACAGGGAAACGCCACTCTTCTTCCGGGTGGTACGCTCATCGGAATTCTTCGGGGCGATCAGGGGCAGATCCTTTGAGAAGGTCAATTACGAGTACAGTGATATCGTCGGAGTAACCGGCGCCACACGCTCCTCCGAAGCCATCGTTGCAGGTGTAAGAAATGCGATAACACGGGTTAGTGGTCCGAAATTCGGTGTCCACATGCCCGCCCCGGAGAGGCCGTTCGAGTTCGGGATCCTGGAGGTCGTCGTGCTGCTCCTATTCACAGTAGCGGTTGCCGCCGCCCGTCTCCCTGACTCGCTGCGCGAAGTGCTGCGCTGGGCGAGCCAGGTGACCGGCCTGCTGGTAATCGGGTTCTGGAAGAATTCACCCATAACAATCGCGAAGATAACCTCACTGATGTCGGGTTACTTTCCGGACATCCAATCAAACCTCTCGCTCTACCTGCTGATAGCCGGCTTCATGCTGACGGTGCTGGTTCTGGGAAGAAGTATTTACTGCACCCATATCTGTCCATTCGGCGCAGCCCAGCAGATCATAAACCTGATAGGCGGAAAGAACATCAAACTCCCCATCTGGGCAGCCAGGCTGATGATCATGGCACGCAACGTGATTGTCTTCACCGCGGTCGTCGCAGCCTTTATTACTGTGCAGCCCGCACTTACGAGCTACGAGCCGTTTGCGACACTCTTCGCGCTGCGGGGAACCGTTCTACAGTGGCTGCTGTTGCTTGTTGTAATGGTCACGTCACTTTTCATCCATAGACCTTGGTGTAATTTCTTGTGTCCCGTGCGGACCTGTGAGAGGGTCCTGCAGGATATCAGGAGGCGGAGTACGGGCCTGAGGGAGGCGAGCGACGGTGTGTGCGAATAGCAGGAGAATGATCACGATCCGAGATATCGCCTTCGGGGCGTTCGTTCTCCTGGCCGACGGCCTGATTATCGGGATCCTGATCCAGGCGTTTCTCTCGGCCGGATAGGGGGGTGGACGGGGATACGAGCTCCGTTTAATATCTGCGCCTCCGGTCAAGTCAACACGAAATAGGAGCACGTAGTGCCATGAGCCAGAAGTGCCGATTGCATGTCTCGCTGCCGGGGAAATCGAGCTCGTGTGTGATTGTCGCCGCCGCGGTCGCCGTCATTTCACCTGGCACCGGTTCGATCCAGGCCCAGACGATCAAAGACTGGGAGAATCCGGCCGTGCTTCATATGAACACGGAGCCCCCTCATGCGACGCTCTTTCCCTACACCGATGCCGCCGGTGCTCTCGGGATGGATCCATCCTTGTCGCCGTATGTCCGGTCCCTGAACGGCGACTGGAAATTCCATTGGGTCCCCAAGCCGGCCGATCGCCCGGGTGATTTCTACAGGACCGATTTCGACGACGGATCTTGGGATACGATCCCTGTGCCTTCCAACTGGCAGCTTCACGGCTACGGCGTCCCGATCTATGTGAATCAACCCTATTCATTCCGGCCGGCCGATCCGCCGAACATTCCTCACGACGACAACCCCGTGGGCTCCTATCGCACGACCTTCACGGTGCCCGCTTCATGGGAGGGCCGTCAGGTGTTTCTTCACTTCAAGGGAGTGGATTCGGTCTTCTATCTCTGGATCAACGGGCAGAGGGTGGGGTACAGCCAGGGGAGCCGCACTCCGGCCGAGTTCAACATCACACCATACCTCGTGGAAGGGGAGAACCTGCTCGCGGCCGAAGTGTATCGCTATTGTGACGGTTCCTATCTGGAGTGCCAGGACTTCTGGCGGCTGAGCGGGATATTCCGGGACGTTTACATCTACTCCCGGGACCCTGTCTATATCCGCGATCTCTGGGTCCGCACTGATCTGGACAGCCTGTACCGCGATGCCGAACTCGGGGTGGATGTCGAGATCCGCAACCTCACATCGCGTAACATTACGTATAACATAGAAATATCTGTATTAGATAAAGAAGAGCATGAGATTGATCGAACTTCATCAGAAATCCAGGCCTCTGGTGCCGGGACCGTTTCCATACACCGCCAGATCATAAATCCGGCCAAGTGGTCAGCGGAGGAACCTAACCTCTACACCCTCCTGCTGACACTCCGCGATCCGGAGGGGAAAGTGGTCGAAGTGGTGCCGACCCGGTTCGGTTTCCGGGAAGTGGAGATGAAGGATGGCCAGCTTCTTGTAAATGGCAGGGCGGTCCTTTTCAAGGGCGTGAACCGTCACGAGCACGATCCCGATACGGGTCACTACATCACAAGGGAATCGATGGTGCGCGATATCAGGCTGATGAAGCAGTTCAACATCAACGCGGTGCGGACATGCCACTACCCCGATGTGCCCGAGTGGTACGATCTGTGTGACGAGTACGGCCTGTATCTCATTGATGAGGCGAACGTCGAATCGCACGGCATCGGCTACGCCCCCGACAAGACGCTGGCGAACCGGCCCGAATGGTGGTACGCACACATGGATCGTGCAATGCGGATGGTGGAGCGGGACAAGAACCATCCTTCAGTGATCATCTGGTCTCTGGGAAACGAGGCGGGAGACGGCATGAATACGGTCGCCATGTCCGACTGGATTCACGGACGCGATCCCACCCGGCCGGTACACTACGAGAGGGCTGGTCGTCGTACCCATGTGGATATGGTGAGCCCCATGTACTCCGGTGTGAACAACATCATCCGCTACGGCTCCCAGGAGCAGGAGCGGCCTCTCATCCTGTGCGAGTATGCACACGCGATGGGCAACAGCACCGGTAACCTTTTCAAGTACTGGGATGCAATACGCGAGTACAAGCACCTGCAGGGAGGATTCATCTGGGACTGGGTCGACCAGGGTCTGCGCCAACCGGTCCCGCAGGAGTACGCCGGCAGGAAACAGTCGGTGGAGCGGGACGATTACTTCGCTTACGGTGGCGACTTCGGCCCGCCCGGAACTCCGAGTGACGACAACTTCTGCATGAACGGCCTGGTCGCCGCCGACCGTACCGCTCACCCCGGTTTATACGAAGTCAAACAGGTCTATGCGCCGATCCGGGTTCGTGCGGTGGATCTCGGCAAGCACGAGTTCGAGATCTGCAACGAGTATGATTTCATCACCCTTGACCATGTGGAACTGGAATGGACTCTCGGTGGTGCAGGCGCTTTCCCTCCTGCACTGAGGACCGGCAGCACCATTGTCAGCAACCTCCAGCCTGGCGAGAAGAGGGTCGTAGCCCTCGACCTGCAATACCTCGAACACCTCAAAGCTGGAGTGGAGATCTTCCTGAACCTCGATTTCCGGCTTCGGGACGATGCACCCTGGGCCCGGAAGGGACATATCATCGCCGGAGAGCAGTTCCTGATATCGAGTAATCCCCCGGCGACTGATCGATTGAGCGGGATGCCGGCGCTGCAGGTTGAAGAAGGCCAGGATCGAGTGACCGTGGGAGGAGATAGTTTCACACTGCGGTTTACTCCCTCGCTGGGGACCATCACTTCATTCCGATACAGAGACATCGAGCTGATGGAGATGGGACCTCTTCCCAGCTTCTGGAGGGCGCCGACGGACAACGACCGCGGATTCGGGATCGAGAGAAGGATGGGGGTGTGGAGGAATGCTGGAAGCGGGTGGGAGATAACCGAGACAAGGGTTGAGAGGCTCTCTGCTCAGGCTGTGAGGATAGCCGTGGATGCCAGCCTGCCCGCCGTCAACAGCAACTATAGAGTTACATACACTGTTTTCGGCAGTGGTGATCTTGTAGTTGAGAGTTCTATCGAGCCGTCAGATGGGCTGCCCGAGCTG
>JAGLTZ010000189.1 GCA_023135015.1 Candidatus Latescibacterota bacterium | reverse complement strand
TCTGGATAGGCACTCCCAACTTCACGCGCATCGAGGTCATGGAAGAAATCGCCAGCTCCATCGAGGAGGGTGTGGGCGAGCTGACAGGTGTATGCTGTGAGAAGCCGCTGGGACGCAATGTGGCGGAGGCGAAGAAGATGCTCGAGCTGGTAGAGAAGGTGGGGGTCCTCGACGGCTACCTGGAAGACCAGCTCTTCTCCACCTCTGTGCAGCGAGGTAAGGCCATAATTTGGGCCCGGGGCGCAGCACTCACCGGCCCGCCTTTCCTGGCTCGTGCCTCAGAAGAGCACAGCGGCCCACACATGCCATGGTTCTGGGAAGGGGAGCTTCAGGGTGGAGGGGTGCTCAACGACATGATGTGCCACTCTGTGGAGGTTGCGCGTTTCCTTCTCACCGCACCGGGGGCGGCGCGCGAGACTCTCACTCCGGTCAAGGTCACCTCCTACACCTCCTGTCTGAAGTGGCAGGACCCGCACTACGTGGAGCACCTCAAGTCGATCAGCGATGGCAAGCTCGACTACGCGAGCCGGCCGGCCGAAGACTTCGCACGCGGCCTGGTCGTCTACAGGGACGAGGGGGGAGCTGAGCGTATCGTCGAATGCACCACCTCATGGTGCTTCGTCGGAGCCGGCCTGCGCCTGAGCATGGAGCTTCTGGGGCCGGAGTACTCGATGTCCATCAACTCCCTCGACGCGGGCCCCAAGGTCTTTTTCAGCCGCAAGGTCACAGGCGAAACAGGGGAAGACCTGGTGGAGAAGCAGAACGCCGAACAGGGACTCATGCCGGTTGTTGCTGATGAAGAGGGTGAATACGGCTACGTGGGTGAAAACCGGCATATGGTCCAGTCCTTTCTGGCTGGGAAGCGGCCGGAGGAGAACTTCGATGACGGTGTCAACGTCACCGAGCTTCTGATGACCGCCTATATGAGCGCGGAGCAGGGCAGGACGATCGACTTCCCGCCTCCAGACCTTGACACATTCATCCCGGCGGTCGCCAGGGGGGAATGGAATCCGAAACAGTAAATACGTTCAACCGAAGCGTCAGCTCTTGCAAATGATGCCCTAAATGAACCGGGGGAAGCCATGAAACTGAGAATATGGCTGTATGCCGCGATCGGTCTGGTTGTTCTCGTTTCGTCGTCAGCCGAGGCCCGCGATCCCCAGCAGGCTCCGGCAGCCGCCGAATACCGGGATGTGAGGATCGAGAGATTCCCGCTGGCGGTCCAGTGCTGGACCTACAGGAGATTCACCTTCATGGAGACTCTGGATAAGGTGAAGGCGCTCGGGATCGACTACCTGCAGCCCTATCCCGGCCAGAGGCTCAGCGCGGAGACAGGCGATGTGCGCTTCGACCACAATATGGGCGACGAGCACATCAGAACGGTCCGTCGCAGGATCCGGGAAGTGGGAATAAGGCTGGTGGCCTACGGAGTTGTGAACTTCGAAAATACCGAGGAGAGCGCCAGGAAGGTCTTCGATTTCGCGCGAAGGTTGGGCATCCGTACTATTGTCACCGAACCGGATACCGAGGACTTTTCCCTTATCGAGAAACTGGTGCAGGAGTACAACATCCGTGTGGCCGTACACAACCACCCCGCACCCTCCAGGTATGCCCGCCCCGAAACGGTGCTCGAACGGGTGGAGGGGCGCGACCCCAGGATCGGCTCGTGCGCGGATACGGGTCACTGGATGCGAACCGGTGTGAATCCCGTAGAAGCCCTGCGCCTGCTGAAGGGACGGATCATCGACGTCCACCTGAAAGACCTGGACACGTTCGGCGAGAGGAGGGCCCTGGATGTACCTTTCGGCTCGGGCCTGGCCAATGTTCACGATATTCTTGCCGAGCTTACGCTGCAGGGCTATCAGGGATACCTGACAATCGAGCATGAGCATCCGGATGAGGTGGAGAACCCGGAACCCTCGATTCTGAAAGGCATCGAATACATTAAGAGCATCACTTACTGGGAAGGCTACGAGCGGATCCTGAGAAGGACGGTCAGGGGATACTCCAAAGATGGATGGAACCATTACGGTCCCGGTCATTTCGAACTCGATCGCAGGACCGGGGTTTTGACCGGGCGTGGTGGTATGGGGCTCTTCTGGTACAGCGCGAAGCGGTACAGGAACTTCATTCTGGAACTCGACTACAGGTGCTCGGATAGACACACCAACTCCGGCATCTTCATCAGGGTTCCCGATGTTCCCACCAGCAACGACTACATCTACCACTCGTTCGAGATCCAGATCGCTGACAGCGGAGAGGGCGTACATATGAGCGGAGCCGTTTACGACGCTGAACCTGCGCGGGCCGCGGCGTTTAACCCGACCGGAGAGTGGAACCACATCAAGATCACCTTTGTGGACAGTCGTATCGAGGTCGAACTGAACGGGCAGGTCGTTGTGGAGTGGGACGCCGAACCGCGGGGCAAGGTGGCGGATTTCGCCGGGGACGGTTACGTCGGTTTACAGAACCACGACTGGGACACCACGATCCAGTTCAGAAATATCTTCGTGAAGGAACTGCCGTAGAGGACCCCACCGGGCAGGGGAACATCGACTTCCTCCTGCGCGCAGCTGCCGGCTGGTGCGGGTTCCGCTCTACACGGGACGGTACATTTACATACATGGATAAGGCTGTCGAGGAGACGAACTGGGAAGTTGGGTTCGGTATCGGGCGAATATTCACCTTCCTGAGGCTCGATTTCGCGTGGCGGCTCACGAGCGGGCAGGGACGGGTATTTGTCGTGTCGATCGGCGGTGGCTTTTAGATTCGAAATACCGGACAATCTAAAACTAGATTTACATAAATCTGTTCCATCGGAGCGGGAACGTGATGAATCATGAGAGCCGGATAAGTCTATTGGGAATGTGTATTACGGGCCTGCTTCTAGGTGGAGTGTACGCCAACGATGCCGGACCCGCGAACGGCCCCTTACGAGTTTGTATGGAGAATCCACGCTATTTCACCAATGGCAGCGGAAAGGCGATTTACCTGGTCGGGTCGCATACGTGGAACAACCTAAAGGACACGGGCGATACGCCGACGCCCGCGCCGTTCGATTATGAAGCATACCTGGATATGCTTGTGCGGTTTAATCACAATTTCATCCGTCTGTGGACATGGGAGCTTGCAAAGTATTCATATGCAGAAAATCAGTTTCGCTACAAGACTCCTTTCCCCTGGCCCCGCACCGGCTCCGTGACAGCTCTGGACGGGAGCCCCAGGTTCGATCTCAACCGGTTCGACCAGGCCTATTTCCACCGGCTCCGTTCACGGGTCGTCGATGCCGGAGAAAGAGGAATATACGTTTCCATCATGCTGTTCGAAGGACACGGCATGCAGTTCTCTTTGCCTTCCTGGTGTTGGGATGGGCACCCCTTCAATAGAAACAACAACATCAACGGCATTGACGGCGACAGGAACGGCGATGGGAGGGGCACCGAGATCCACACGCTCGAGATGCCCGCCGTTACCAGGATACAGGAGGCTTACGTTCGCAAGGTCATAGACACTGTCAATGATCTTGATAACGTCCTGTTCGAGATAGCCAACGAGTCGGGGCCCTCCTCCACGGACTGGCAGTACCACATGATCAATTACATCCGCGAGTACGAGAAGGATAAGCCGAAGCAGCATTCGATCGGGATGACTTTTCAGTACAGGGGCGGGAGCAACTCGACGCTCTTCGAGAGTCCGGCGGACTGGGTTTCGCCCAATCACGAGGGCGGCTACCGGAACAATCCGCCCGATGCGGACGGCGCCAAAGTCATCATCACCGACACAGACCACCTGTGGGGCATTGGCGGGAACCAGTCGTGGGTCTGGAAAAGCTTTCTGCGCGGGATGAATCCGATCTTCATGGACCCCTATCTGGAAGCTGATAAGGGCGGCTGGCTTGACCCGGAGTGGGACCCGGTCCGCAGGAGTATGGGCTACACCCGCACCTTCGCGGAGCGTATTGATCTGGTGAAAATGAAGCCCTCCAGCCATTTATCCTCTACTGAGTACTGCCTGGCCAATCCCGGGGAAGAATACCTGGTCTACCTGCCGGAAGGTGGAATGGCGACTCTTGAACTGTCCGCGGCGGCAGGCAGGCTCGACATGGAGTGGTTCAACCCTTCTACCGGTGAAACCATTGGTGCGGGAACCGTTCTGGGAGGTGCGAAACGTGAGTTCGTTGCCCCCTTTGACGGAGATGCGGTCTTGTATGTGTGGAGTGGGACGCCGAACTGCTTATCCACGCTGTAGTAATGCGGTCCGGCTCCTCCATGAACCTGCATCTCGTCACGCATCCCGTATGCCTCGAGCACAGCGCCGGTTTCGGGCATCCGGAGCGACCGGAGCGACTGGAAGCCATTCTTGAACTCCTCCATCAGCCCCAATGGAAGGCGCGGATCGTATGGCATGAAGCGCCCCAGGCAACCCTGGAACAGCTCTCCCGGGTGCACCGGCCTGATTACCTTGAACTGATCAAGGAATCGAGCGAGCGGGGTGGGGCGAGGCTCGATCCGGACACCGTGACTAACAGCGCGAGCTGGCAGGCCGCTCTGAGGGCGGCCGGGGGGGCGATTACGGCCGCCCGGCTGGCCGTCCGTGAGAGGGAGGGTGCCTTCGCCGCCATAAGGCCCCCCGGGCATCACGCTCTGGCCGACAGGGCGATGGGATTCTGTCTGATAAACAATGTCGTGGTGGCCGCCCGGGAAGCACTAGCCTGGGAAGGTGTGGAGAGGGTTCTGATAGTCGATTGGGATGTGCATCACGGCAACGGCACCCAGGCGCTGGTGGAGCAGGACCCGTCTATCCGCTATGTGTCGATGCATCAGTGGCCGCATTATCCAGGCACCGGCTCGGAACAGGAGCGCGGTGTAGGCAATATCTGGAACGTACCCCGCCCCGGTGGTCTGCCGCCCCAGGATTATGTTCGGGATCTGAGTTCAGCAATTGAGGAGGCGACCGATGGATGGAGACCTGATCTCATTCTGGTCAGTGCGGGTTTCGACTCTATGTCGCTCGATCCCCTTGCCGGCTTTACCCTCAGAGCCGAGGACTATACAACTTTGACCGTGAGGCTGCTCGACTGCGGCGCCCCCATCGCCGGAGTCCTGGAGGGTGGCTATAGCCTCGATAACCTTACTTCGGGGGTCGCTGCATTCCTGGAAACGCTTACTTAGTATAAAATAGTATTCGTAATTAGGTACGGTTTATAAAGATGTGATTCTTCGGGGAGACAACCCTCTTGATCGCCCTCTATTTTCAACCCTTTTCGGCAAGGAGGGCGTGCAGCTCGGGAAGAGCTCGTTCCATTGCCCGTTCACCGGCACGGATCCCCTCGTCCGCACTGAGGTAGGTTAGCCCACGGGGAAGCTCCGGATGAATAATCATGTCCGCCGGCCACAGGGTCAACTTGAGACGCATGATCTCCTGTTGGAAGATTGCCACCGATTGATTGATGATGCTGTATACCCCCGGCAGAGGGCGTTCTTTCTCCGGTCGCTCTTTGAACACGTCGTCCAGAAGCTCTGTCAGACTCCCCGGAATCCATGTCTTGCTCGTTACTCCTTCTCGAAGGCCCTGTCCCAGACGTTCCCACACGCCTCGCCGATCCGAAGTTGTAGGGTAAGGAATGGGAACAATATCGACCCCAATCACAATATCCGCTCCCATCTCCCGACAGACCCGCACCGGCATCGGCTCCACCAACCCTCCGTCCACCAGGAGGTGTCCTCCCCAGCGCACCGGATGGAAGATGCCCGGGATCGAGGCGGACGCGCGCATGGCATCGGCCAAGGATCCACGATCAAGCACCACCGCCTCCCCAGTATCGATGTCGCAGCCGATGGCAGCAAACGGAATGGGAAGCTTCTCAACCTGTACGTTCTGTACGTTGTCGAGCAAGTCTTGCAAGTACTTGTGAATCTCACTCCCCGAGCTCAGGCCCGCACGCGGAAAGGTGGGGAGAAAGCTCCGCACTACCTTTGGGAGGTCCGTGTTGAGCCACTCCTGTTCGATCCGTTCCACCGATACCCCAGCCGCGTAAGCCCCGCCTACAACCGCTCCGATGCTCGAACCCGCCACAGCGGAGATGGATACATTTTCCCTTTCGAGGACCTTCAACACACCGGCGTGAGCCGATCCACGCGACCCACCCGAAGCAAGGGCTAGCCCGATCTTTACCCCTTTGAGATCGCTCAATAGGTATCCCCCCTGGAAAAGATGTGCGTCGTCAGAGTTCATTATAGAAAGCTCGGCCTGGTGGGCGATACCGGATTCGAACCAGTGACTTCCTGCGTCAAACCGATCTGGAACACCCGCCGAGGTGGTACTCCACTTCCTACAATAATTATCACTACTCCGCAGCCGGAGATTGTTCATCTCCTAACAGTGCTCTGGCATGGTCAACCATCTTGCCGAACTTACTGGCGTCGACGGTAATATAGAGCCCTTTCCCCTCTGAGTAGACCATGCCATCTCGATCCATTATTTCTGCCTTAGTGTAAATTTTTCTTCCATCAACCTCGACCACTCTCGGTTCGATAAGGCAGCAGGTGTCAAGGGGAAGCATCTTATGAAATGTGACTGTGATCTCAGCGGCCACGGCCGTATATCCGGCCAACCAGGTCGTAGCACCCATCGCCTCGTCAAGCACCGCTGCTATACTCCCACCGTGAACACATCCAGGAGGTCCCTGAGTACCGGGGCCGAACCAGACCTTACTCATAAGTTGTAGACCGGTAAAGTGTGTGAAGTACTGGATGCGCAGACGGTTGCCGTCCGGGTCTCCGGAGACGAAGTTGCCTTGAGTCACATGATTAGGCATATCCACAAGGGACCATGTGTCATCTTCTTCTGTCAGCCACTGCGTGAGCCTGGAGTTCATTGCCGCTCCTCCTTAACACACCAGACTGAGATGGATATGGAGATATCCGAACTCGTTGGGCGGATGATACCGATCGGATATCATCAAAATGAGTATTTCACTTTGAGAAACACTTCATCCATGTCAGCCAGATTCCCGAAACTTGTCTGGCCACTTGCCCATATCAATCGTACGCCCAGAAGTATCTCACTGTTGTCAGTCG
>JAGLTZ010000188.1 GCA_023135015.1 Candidatus Latescibacterota bacterium | reverse complement strand
CGCTTCCTATAACCAGAACAGGGCTCTCCCTCACCAGTTGGCCGATCATGCTCCAGTCGGCCTGTCCCGAATAGCCCTGCACACAAGTCCGCGGGTGTAACGCCACGGCACGGGCGCCTTCTTCCGCGGCTATCCGCGCTGCATCCATGTATACGAGGTTCGACCCATCCCAGCCCGCACGTATCTTGACCGTGACAGGGCAGGGAACCGATTCCACCACGGCAGATACAACTTCGCGGTAGATACCGAGGTCTTTCAGAATCGCACAACCAGCCAGCTTTCTGGTCACTTTTCTGGCCGGGCAGCCGAAGTTGATATCTATGAAATCAGGCCTCATCTCCCATGCCCGACACGCTGCCTGTGCGATCACCTCCGGAGAGCTGCCGAAGAGCTGTATGGCGATCGGACGCTCCTCCTCATCAAAACGGAGCATCTGCAGCGTGCGCCTGTTGTCCCTGATTACACCGTCGCTCGAAACAAACCCCGTGTAAAGGGCATCGGCACCCATCGAACGGCAGAGCCGACGGAAAACCGAGTCGGTGATCCCCGCCATAGGGGAGAGGAACAGTGTCCCGAGCCGGATGTCGTCCAGAGAGAGAGTCATGGGGGGATAAATATACCTATACAGCCCTGGCGAGCACCATTCCCAGGCTTGCACGCTGCCGCCACGGACTCAGGCCGGCCAGAAGCAACCCCACGGGGGCACCTCCTGCAAGTGCAAGTCCGGTGGCCAGACGCCCCTTCACGGAGGCAGGATCCACCCAGACGCGTGGGTAGAGTATCCACTGCAGCGATGCAACCGCATCGTACAGGTCATCGCTAACCAGGTTGAACCTTTCGAGGGCACGCAGGCCGGTCACGCCCAGAAGACCGGTCAGACCTTCGGGTGTGAAATGCCACCTGTGTCTGGGCGGATCCCATGCGACAGTATGGGCCCCGAAAAGGTAGCGTTCCGCTGCGGCGGCATTTGGCACTACCAGAACGATCTTGCCCTCCCCAGCCATGGTTTCCCTGATATTTCTCAGAACAGAGACCGGATCCTCCAGATGCTCCATTACATGCCACAGCGTGTAAAGCGCGCCCCCGCGCGCTTCTTCGGGCAGAGCAGCCCCAAGATCTGTCTCCAGCACCTCCAGACCCCTGTTGCGCGCTTCTTCGACCGCATGGGGCGAAGACTCGATACCCACCACCCTGTCACCGGGATACATTCTCCGCCACACATCCATGAATCCGCCCGAACCGCAGCCGATATCCACAAGCTTCCCGGCTCCGACCCACGGCCTGATCAGGGCGACCTTCCGCTCCTGACTTCTGGTCACAAGCCAGCCCCGTGGTCCGCCAGGTGTCTGGTGAGGCAGGTAGTTCGCCTCAGGTTCCTTACCAGAAGACAGTGACACGGCAGGAACACTCTCAAATGTACCGCAACTAGTGCAGGCAACGAGCTGGACAGACAGGCTGTCGGGGGCAAGGCGGTCAGGGGGGAGCATACGATTAGCAACCCGATCACCGCCGCAGAAAGGGCACCTTCTATTCAGCAGCTCTCTTAGCAGGATCCCTACCCCTCTCATTATTATCAGGATGGACAACGGTATGAAGGCAACGAGATTATAAACCGTTGAGGAGTCCCTGTCACCATTGACACGGCGCAGGCCGTTAAACGATCATAGCAGTCTGCCGACACACTGTCCCCAATCGCACACGATTGGAGCCGCTGCATGAAGATCACCTTATCCCGCACCACGCCCGCAACCTGCAAAGACGATGCGCTGGCAGTGGGAGTATTCGAGCCAGCAGCAGTAGACACGCCGCATCTCCGGGAGCTCGACTCCATCACCGGGGGGTTGGTTTCAGACGCGATGGCCGGCCCGGAGTTCTCGGCCAAGGAGGGTGAACTGCTGCTGCTCCACCGCCCACAAGGCCTAGGAGTTCGCAGACTGCTCATCGCGGGTCTGGGCAAGAAGGAGGAGTACTCACAAGAGACATGCAGGCGCCTGGGTGGTATGGCATCGCGCAGATTGCGGAAGCAGGGAATGAAAACGGTTGCGGTGGCCCTGCCCGGGGAAGTAACCGACTCGGCAGGAATCCAGGCATGCGTCGAGGGTTTTTTAATCGGACCGGGCGACATCGATGCATACAAAACAGAGCAGAAAACAAAGAAGAAGGATCCCTACCGCGGGGAGTACACACGGCTCATACTGCTCTGCCCCGGTCCAATCACGCAATCGATGCGCGATGCAGCAAGAAGGGGAGAAGTGGTGGCCGACGGCATGATCCTGGTCAGGCGGCTGGTGAATACCCCGAGCAACCTGATGACACCGGTGGTTCTGGCAGCCGAGGCCAGGAGAGCCTGCCGCCCGGCGGGTGTCTCCGTGACAGTTCTGAACGAGAAACAACTCCGCGATCGGGGATTCGGAGGCGTCCTGGCAGTCAGTGGCGGGAGTTCGAACCCCCCCCGCTTCATCGTCATGCGGTACAGACCGGAGGGTGAGAGGAAAAGGAAGAAGCCTCCGCTGGCTCTTGTCGGTAAAGGGATAACATTCGACTCCGGGGGTATATCGCTCAAACCCGTAGCGAATATGGAGGAAATGAAAGCGGATATGGCCGGAGCAGCCGCCGTGATCGGCGCGATGGCCGCGATCGGGCACCTGAAACCTTCCCGTCCGGTGATAGGCATCGTACCGGCCTGCGAGAACATGCCTTCGGGAAGGGCCGTCAAACCGGGTGACGTCATCAAGACATATTCCGGAAAAACCATCGAGGTACTGAATACCGACGCGGAGGGACGATTGATACTGGCCGACGGCCTGGCCTACGCCCTGGAGCAGAAACCGGCGGCGATTGTGGATGTCGCGACCCTTACAGGGGCGTGCGTGGTCGCACTCGGGCATGTATACGCAGGACTGATGGGCAACGATGATGAATGGGTGAAGACGGTCCGTGAGACAGCCGCAGCACACGGCGAGAAGGCCTGGCCACTGCCGATGGACCGTGAATATAACGAGCTGGTCAAATCGGACATCGCAGACGTGCGCAACACAGGTAAGGACTCACCGGGAGCGATTACGGCAGCCAAGCTGCTGGAGAAATTCGCCGGGAACACCCCGTGGGCACACCTCGATATCGCTGGAATGGAGTGGCGCAAGGAGGCCACCGCCTGGATCGGTTCCGGACCTACAGGATACGGCGTCAGAACATTCGTAGCTCTGGCTTTTATCCTGAAGACCGCCTGAAGCGCCCCCACCTGTCAGAGTCGGACTTGTTGTCGTCGGGAGCGTGCTGATCTGCTTTCTCTTCATCTTCTGCCAAATCCCGGATTGTCTCTTCCACGGACCGCCCGGGCACCATATAAGGGATCTCCTCTTCAGACGGCAGGGAAATCTCACCCGACTCCATCTTCTTCTTCATATCCATTACGACCGAACTCTGCTGTCCGGCCACACCATCCCACGAACGGTTCTCCCGCTTACCGCGACCGTGTTCTATCTCTTCTGCCCGCGGTTGTTGCTGAATGGCGGGTTCTTGCTCCTTCTCCGGGAGCTGTTCCCTAGGTGGCTTCGACCGCACTGAAGGCTGGTCGCGACCGCCACGCGGTCGATCGGTCCCCTTCGACGAGGCAGGTCTATCCCTGCGTCCATCACGCCTCCGCCCACCTTCGCGTCTTTGGCGCTTTTCAGAACTGCGGCTCTTCTCTTCCCGGCGCCTTTTTTCCCTGTCTGGCCGCTGCTCACGGCGCCCGCCAATCCGGCTCTTCCTCCTGGCCTCTTCCTTCAGTTCCATCCACTCACTGAGAACACTACCGTAACGGCCCGTGGTTTCCGCCTCCAGCCGAAGGAGCTCAAACGCGTCGAGGAAGTAGGCACGGTTGGCAATATCCTTGAGTCCACGCTGTCTGGAGGGGCGCCTGCGCATTTTTTGAGCGGCCAGTACAGCCTGTTTGACCTGATGCCGTCTCCGATTGGGAACCCTGTAAAGGGTATGTTCCTCTTCCAGAACCGCTTCCACCTCCCGCAGAAACTCCCCTTTAACCAAATGGCCCCCCTTACGATGCTCTGCAACAGAAACGGCCTGCCGCAGCGGTGCATTGAACATGATGGAGAACAGCAGAACGTCACGCACGGCTTCTTCCGACCGCCGCCAGTCGTCTACAGTGGCAAGTTCCTTGAAGAACTGCTCGCCTATTACTCCTTGAAGGGCCCGGTGGAGATCGAGGTGAAGCACCTCCAGCAACCCCAGTTCCCACAGCTTTCTGAAAGCCGGTTCTGCCGCGCCGCTACGCATAAGGTTGAGGAGTTCGTCGGCTATGCGTGCATCCGAGGCCCTCCGCAGATCCTTTCGGTGTTTTCTGATACTCTTGACCATCCCGGCATCCATACCGAAACCAAGCCGGGCCGAGTACTCCACCGCACGGATCATCCTCACCGGATCTTCACGGAACCTGATATTCGGATCGCCGATCGTTCGGATGAGTCGCGCGTTGAGGTCCGCCAGTCCGCCCACATAATCGATGATCGAAAAGTCAGCGATGTTGTAGAAGAGAGCGTTGATCGTCAAGTCTCGACGATAGGCATCCTGCTGTGGCGTGCCCCAGGTATTATCCTCCCGGATAAGTAGGTCGCTTGTATCCACTCCGCCTTCAGGGGTGTCGTCGCTGTTGGGCAGTTCCGGGGTCCGGCGGAATGTCGAGACCTCGATAACCTTCCTGCCCTTGAACATGATGTGAGCCAGGCGGAAACGGCGGCCGATCAGCCTGCTGTTGACAAAGAGTTTCTTTATCTCGTCAGGCCGGGCATCGGTCGCTACATCGTAATCCTTCGGCTTGCGGTCAAGCAGGAGGTCGCGGACCGCACCGCCGACCAAATACGCCTTGCATCCTGAATTGTGCAGGCGGTAGAGGACCTTGAGAACCTCTTCATCCATATTTTTACGAGATAACGTATGCTCGGCTCTGGGTATTATCAGCGGCTCGGAAGGGCGGGGTTCTTTCCCAGGTCCCAGCAACCGCTCCAGTAACCCTTTGGGAGACTTCGAGTTACCCATGTCTGTATTCTTCATAGCTTTGGAATATAGTCGGATATAGGACGGTAAGCAAAACGTGACTGGTCCCCACTTTGATATTGTGACTGTACTCCGCACAAGAAATCCGGCAGATTGACACCGAAATTGCGCAAAAGAGCCGTTTCCGGACAGAAACTAGAAGATCTGACCAATAGCAAACTGGAGACGACCAGCACCGTAGTTGCCCCTGAAATCGGTCGGTATCGCGTAATCGAAGAAGAGAGTCAGGAATCCCAGGTTCACCCTTACTCCTCCTCCCATGGCCCCTACTATCCCGTTCAATATGTATTCGTCGATGGGATAATCCACAGACAGCCACTCGGGCCTGATGCCTTTCTCCCATACGGCTCCGGCATCAGCGAAGAGTGCGCCGGAGAGGAAATCCCACTGGATAGACATCCACGGCATCAGAGGATAACGCAGCTCGACATTCTGGATAGCAACATTGGCACCGCTCATCTGCCCCCAGTTGGTCCCGTGCAGTGTGGTCGGGCCCCCGATACGGAAGAGACGCTGCCCGAGCCCGCTAACCGTCCCGCCGGCAAATGTCCGCAGGGCCAGTGCACCCCGGTGGTTGATAGTCAAATACTTGCGGTAGTCTAGAATGAGGGTTGTGGAGCTGTATTTGCCAAACAGCGAGTAGACCTGGGCGCGCCAGCGTTGACCTCCTATCGGGCCCGAAATGAAGTAGAGGGCTGAATCGTAGACGTGGCTCAGTCCCGCTTGGGTGAAGGTGTCGCTGCCCAACTCCTCGTCCACACTGATCTGCCCATACCAGCTCGCAGTCAGGAGTTCATCTTCGATGTTGATGACCCCGACATTACCCTCCAGCCGCGAGAAGGTGTTGAAAGGATAGTACCCCATAAGTGCAGCGCCCCGGTATGTCCGGCTCCAGTACTTGGTACCGGCCAGCGAGGACCAGAGACCGCTCATCATGGCCTCCTGGAAGATCGAGATACCCCAGTTTAGCCTCCTGGTCAGGTTGACATAGGTGACCGAAATGTTGGAGCGGCTGAGCGAACCGTACATACCGATCCCCAAAGTGAGGTTGTGATTGCCCAGCATATCGCTGAAGCCGACGATAAAATCACCCATCACCCCTACGTTGGTAGAGAACCCCCCTGCGCCGAACACATAATCCGCTTTTATCCTGGTTGAATACTCCGCCTCTTCAAACAACGCGGGATCACCGAGCTCATAGCCCGCCCAGACCGGTTCGAACGGTGCCGTACCCGGATCGGGACGCGATGCAGCCTCGCTCAGTGTGATATTGCGCGGATCGGGCATTGTGTAGATATCCCACCCCATCGACCGGAAGCTGGAGAAAGCCATCTTGCCCGACTCCCGCGACCACGAAATGGCCGGGGATGAAGCGGTAATCCCTGATACTCCCGAGATTAGGTTCGTGACCTTTTTGATTTCCCTGCGGGTCAGATTGTAGAGGAATATTTGAGGAACGCCCGCCCGGTCGCTTACAAACGCCAGTTCCTCTCCATCGGGACTCCATACGGGGTTGATGTCGTGGTATGAACCGCCGGTCAATATCTCAACCGATCCCGTCCCGGGATCAACCAGCGCCAGCCGGTAGCCGCGGAAATCGAGATTCTCTGCATCGGTAGGGGCTCCGCAATCCGTTGTGACCGCTATTGTGCTGCCATCCGGCGACCACGATGGATGTATGTACGAGTAGGTATCCTCGGTGAGCCTTCGAAGCTCGCCGCTCTCGATGGAGGCGATATAGAGATCGCGCTGACCGTTCTTCATTCCGCTGAAGACAACTCTGGATCCGTCGGGGCTCAGCGCGGCCGAGGTAATCGACACTCCCTCGAATCGCAGCTTCTTACGGGTTTTGCCCGTCCGTGAATCCACCAGGTGGATGACATCTTCGGTCCCCCCGCTGCCTACGAAGGCAAGGATTTCACCATCGGCGGACCACGACATGGTCGATTCAAAGAAATCGATAATCTCAAGCGAACCGGAGGAGCCGCCGTAGGCCAGTGCGCGGCGGGAATCTCCCGTTTCCGCATCGACGATATAGATCGCATCGCGCAGATCGGCGTTTGCTATGAAGGCGATTTTCTTACCGTCTGGGCTTATGGAAGGGGTAAGGTTCAGGTTGTAGATCAACCCTTTGTGTTCAACGAGCCGCATCGCAATGGAATCGGGGCTGTCCTGCTCCGCGATGACGGTTCCGTATTTTGCCTGCAGATGCGACTTCCACTGCTCTGAGAGCTCCTTAGGCGACTGGCTGTATACCCTCTGCAGCGCCGCTGCCCAGTTCCTGGTCCGAACCGTTTCCTTGAAGAACCGGCGCAGCGATTCCTTGCCGTAGCGCTCTCCCAGGAAATCGTACAGCCCCTGACCCAGTCGGTAGACCCGGATGTCCCGAACCGTCTCTAACTCGGTCAGGCTCATAAACTCATCCTTCTGCACCATATCGCGAAGCCAGATTTCCGTGTTAGGGTCGAGCCCGATCGATAAGTACTCCGCCATACCCTCCATTATCCAGAGAGGGGGCTGCCACTGGAGCGGGTTGAGGGAATTCCCAGTGCCCATGATCTCCATCTGGAATGCGTGCACCAGCTCGTGCGTGAAGATGTGAGTGAATTCTTCCATGGTCGGCATCATTGGCAGGATGACACGCTGCTTGAGCGATTCGGTCACACCCTGGGTTCCCTCGCCGATTCCAACTACAGCATTCGTTTGACGGAAATCCTGGTGATCTGCATAGAGCAGAACCGGTATGCGTTGCTTCATATCGACCTGGAGGATCTGGCTGAGGTAGGCGTAGGAGCGTTCCGCTATCCTGGCGGCATCGTGCACCGCCTCTTCCACCCCCTCGTAGTAGTGTATAACGAAATGCGGAGTGTTGAGGGTCTTCCACTGGAAGCGGTCGTACTGAACCTTGTTCCGCCCGAAGAATTCGAACTGCGCCCGGGCTGGCTGCGGCGTCGACAGCAGTAAGATACCCACTGCCGCCGTAACCGCTGCAGCAGCGGCCGCGTACCTGCACAATCCGCTGTATGACAGCTTCGATCCAGAAACCTTTCCCATTCTGGAGGGTTCCATCCTCATCGCACTTTCCTTTTTCACATGCGACGATGACCGGCGCCCCTACTCACCGTTCCTCATCGTCCCGTATCACCAACTTACAACCGGTCGCCCCTCTCCCAACTACACCCGATAGACGTACCGGGTGTGCTTGGAGTTCACACGTGCGGACCCCTAATATTCGCTCCCTCCTCGTCAAGTCCCCGGCAGTCTTATCTTTCCCTTTAACGCCCGAGTTTGCAAGGTGATTGCCTCCCGAAGGGTAAGTCCTTGACAGAGAAGGCGGGTCTGCCATCTTGGTAGCTCTGCCACAAAATTAAAAATTAAATACCCTGCAGCGCAGGAGGAAATGTATTGCCGACACACAAGTCAGCGGCGAAGCGGCTGCGCCAGAGTGAGAAGCTGCGGCTGCACAACAGAACTAGAAAGTCACAGATCCGAACGCTCACCAAGAAAATCCGCCAGGATCCGGGCGCGAAACAGGCTCCCGAGCTCCTGAAAGAGGTTTCGGTTCTGCTGGACCGCTATGCCACGAGAGACCTGCACCACCAGAATAAGGCCAACCGTCTGAAATCGAATCTCTCCAAACTGGTGAGGTCCGCCCAGAATCCCTCCTGAGGTAATACTGCTGGATCGGTGCGACTGTTAAACCGTATACCTGCCCAGCTCCTTGCCGATCTCAATACGCCCATTGAAAGCCTTCGCTGCCTCCATCCTCAGAGCTGAGGGGTCGGAGAGGGTCGATTCCAGAAAGTGTACGAGTACCAGGGTCTCGACCCTTGCCCTTGCAGCGGCGATCCCGGCATCCAGCGCCGTACTGTGTCCGCTCGGCATCATCTCGCGATCCGACTCTCTGAATGTCGCCTCGTGCACCAGCAGGTGGGCCCCACCGGCCAGTAGTTCCAGTCCGTCGCAGGGAGCGGTGTCAGCCGAGTAGGCCATCACCCTGCCGCCAGCTTCGGCCCTCAATCCGACAGTCTCGAGGGTATGGTCGACAGGTGCTGTCCAAAGGCGTAGACCCTCGAGCGTAAATACAGTCTTCAGTCCATCCCCTTCCCATGGGTCGCTTCCAGGACACAGATCGACCCCGGAACCGGGGATTAGGGGGACCTCGTTGAGAGAAAGGGGCACCTCCGGCCTCTCGAGTAGACAGAAAGCTTCCAGCACCTGGTGCGCGCACTGCAGCGCCGCCG
>JAGLTZ010000187.1 GCA_023135015.1 Candidatus Latescibacterota bacterium | reverse complement strand
CCGACGTCGAAGCCGCTTTCCTCGAGCTGGTGCACTTTCTCCCCGTTCTTATGCTCAACAATCTGGCCATCGAAAAGGCTAACCGTCACCTTCGCATGATGGGCGTAGCGGGGGTCGTGTGTCACCATACAGATCGTGGCGCCTTCTGAATGGAGCTCGTCGAGCAGCTGCATTACCGCTTCACCATTAGTGGAGTCGAGGTTACCGGTCGGCTCGTCCGCCAGCAGGATCAGCGGCTTACCCGCGATGGCCCTTGCCACAGCAACGCGCTGCTGCTGACCACCGGAAAGCTGCGAGGGGTAGTGCTTCAGACGGTGGGCCATGCCGACGCGTTCCAGCGATTCCTGAACCCTCTTCTTGCGATCGGCCGAAGGCATACCCCGATAAGTGAGCGGCAGCTCGACGTTCTCGAATACCGTCAGGTCTCCAATCAGGTTGTATGCCTGAAAGATAAAGCCGATCGCCTGGTTCCGGATACGCGCACGCTGTGCAAGCGTGAGGTTCTGAACCGGATCCCCGTCGAGCAGGTATGTGCCATCGGTCGGCGTGTCGAGCAATCCGAGTATGGAAAGGAGGGTTGTCTTGCCACACCCCGAAGGTCCGGCGACCGCTATATACTCACCGGACTGGATCTCGAGATTGACGTTGTGGAGTGCGTGGGTCTCTACCTCCTCGGTGTAAAAGACCTTGCTCATTCCCTCCAGCTGAATCAACGGCTGTTTTGAAACAATATCCATTTTACTTCCTTCTCAGGTTAAGCCCGTCTCCCCATGCGGTAGGCACTGGTGCAGGCACCACTCCATCCAAGCTATCTTCTGATCCTAACACGGTCAAAGGCATCCCAACGGGACATATCGGAGAGAATAACCTCGTCCCCCTCCTGCAATCCCTGGACGATCTCAATGCGATCAACAGAAGTCTGTCCGATATGAACTGTGACACGAACTGCGTAACGGCCCTCCTCCACCAACATGAACATCCCGACGCGGCTGTTGGCCTGCCCCACAGTTGGACGCCCCATGAATAGCACATCATCCAGCCGCTCAATGGTAATTACTCCCTCAACACTCTGGTCGGGTCGGGCGCTGGGCGGAAGCATCTCGTCGAGTTCGATATCCACCGTTACCATGCCACCTGAGGCCGAGGGATCTATCCTCGCCACATGGCCTTTCACTTTGGCAGACCTTGTGTCGACTTCGGCCTCCTGGCCTAGCACGACATCTCCAGCTTGAGTTTCCTGTATCCTGACAACCGCTTTGAGCCTGCCGGGTTGGATAATGACCCCTAGAACCTGACCGGGGGAGACCCACTGCCCCACCTCCAGTTCCAGCTCCCTCACAACACCTCTGGTGCCGGCCTTCACGTTCATCGACTCGAGGCGGCGTTGGTGGAATTCAGCGAGCTCTTTGAGCCGCTCAATCTGACTCCGCTTAGCTGCCAACTGGCGTTCGATTCCCTCTGTGAGAACCCTGAGAGTGCGTTCTTCTATCTCCAGACGATCCCTCAGTTCCTCCACTTCGTCCTGTGTACGCTCCAGCTCGAGCCGTGACACTTCCTCCCTGACATCGTTGAACGCCTCAAGCCTGCGAACCGCATCACGGTGCTGGTTCCTGACACGGTTCACTGTGACACGCTGGTTAAGAACCACGGTTTCCAGCGAGTTCGTGAGGTTCACGAGTTCCCCTTCAGCAACAGTGAGCTGCCGCTGTTGCTCGAGCGCATCCAGCTCAACCTGGGGATTGTTGAGTTCCAGGAGAACGGTCTCGGGCTCGGTCACCAGACCCGGTTCGGCCACAACTCGCGCGACCCGACCGGCCGTCTCGGCTGAGATGTAGACGATGTCTTCGGGACGGAGGTAGCCGGTTCCCCTCACCCTGCGCAGCATCGAACCTCGCTTGACCGTATCGGTCCATACAATCGCCCCGTCTACAGTAGGGGCGGCTGGTTCCAGCTTTTGCAGAAACAGTGTGATCGCTACAATGGCCAGCACACCCGCAGCAATCCACAGATAGCGACCTTTTTTCCCTTTCGGCTCTCTAGGGATATCCACGGAAAATCTCTACCTATCCTTGACTCTCATTTACCGTTTGTTCAGTACAAAATACCAAATGATACAAGATGACGTTCATGTGTTACGGAGATTATCTCTGCAAGGTTCCACCGAATCAATGCCCATACGGTTTAGCACTGAGTATCCGACGCGAAACCTATAGGAGGACATAGATCCAGAATGCCGTGCCTGACGACTGCTTGGTCTTCAGGGCCATCAGGTCAGTCTCCATGCGCCAGACGGCGAAGACGGGCCAGATTTCTTACGTCAGCATCCAATACCTTGGGGGTCTCGAGCACTTTCGGAATCTGGCGAAGCCTCGGGTCGGTCATCAGATTACGGAATCCCTCATCCCCTATCTCGCCCTCCCCGATATGCTCGTGGCGGTCTATGAACGAACCCAGAGGCTTTTTACTATCGTTCAAGTGGATTGCCTTGATCCGTTCAATTCCGACGGTCTCATCGAAAACCCGGATTGTATCGTCGTAGCCTTCCCTCTCCCTGAGTTCGTAGCCTGCCGCGAAGATATGACAGGTATCGAGGCAGACACCAAGCCGGTCGGGTGCGTCTGCTGCTTCGAGTATCATTGCCAGTTCCTCGGCGCTGCGGCCGAGGCCGGTTCCCTGTCCGGCAGTAGTTTCCAGCAGGATCATTGTCTCCACATCAGGGGATTTGTCGAGCACTCTCATCAGTGATGCGGCGATACGGCTGATACCGGCATTCACACCTGCACCTCCGTGGGAGCCGGGATGGATCACCAGCCAGGGAAGGCCCAGACGTTTGCATCGCTGCAGTTCATCGACCGTGCATGCAATCGAACGCTCGCGGATGGCGGGATTGCCTGAAGCCAGGTTCACCAGATAGGTATTGTGCGCGAAGACAGGCCAGATACCAGTCCGTTCACGCTCCGCCCAGAACTCCTCCACGTCCTCCTCCTTCAGGGGCGCCCCACGCCAACGGCTGTTATTCTTCACAAAGATCTGCATGACCGCGCAGCCGGTCTCTTCACCCCTCCCGAATGCCCTGGCAGTGCCCCCGGCGATCGACATGTGGCTGCCGAGCGGAAGGCCGCCGCTGGCCGCGACGGCCGCTCCGAGTTCCTCGGTCACTACCCTGGGAATCATCGGCGCTCTTCCAATACGCTCTCAATGACGCGGCCCCAACTGACGCGGCCCCGAGGGAGTCGTCTCGAAACTGCTAATCGACCTGTAGAGCCAGGCACTTCAGATAGTCGGTCTCGGGCGCCGTTATCAGCGGGGGATGGTCCCTGCTCTGACCGCCCCGCCAGAGAATCCGCACATGCCTGGAGGTCAGTCCTGCCGCGTGTGCGACGGTATCGGTAAAGACCTCCGGGCGGACGTGGTAGCTGCAGGAGCAGGTGATCAGTACTCCCCCGGGAGCCACCACTTTCAGAGCCTTGCGATTCAGATCGAGATATCCCCTCAATCCCGCCTTAACGTGTTTCCTGCTTTTAACGAACGAGGGGGGATCCAGGATCACCGTGTCGAAAACCGTGCCGCTGGAGCGGAACTCCTTCAGGACATCCACAGCCTCGCCCCTGACCCATTCAGTCCGGTCTGCGAGGTCGTTGGCCTCGGCGTGCCGGGCAGCGAAATCAAGGGCGTCCGAGGAAGCATCAACCCCTATGACACGTTCAGCCCCGGCACGCAACGCCAGCAATCCCCAGATACCCTGGTAGCAGAAACAGTCGAGCACACTCCCACTGGCCAGGCCTGGTAGAAGTATCCTCTGGTTGTCCCTCTGGTCGAGGAAGAGCCCTGTCTTCTGCCCTCCCACCAGGTCGACCGCCAGACGCAGTCCTTCATAGGTCACGGTCAGGTCGGGATCCGGTTCACCCTTCAGCACCTCCACCTTTTCAACAAGTCCCTCCAGCCTGCGGAAGGGCACGTCGTTACGCGCCACAATGCACGCCGGGGCGAGCCGCTCTTCCAGAAGTGGAAGGATGATCGGAAACAGCCTTTCCATACCGGCAGTGGTTACCTGAACAGCAAGGTGGTCGCGGTAGCGATCCACCACCAGCCCGGGAAGGGAATCACTCTCGGAAAAGACGAGCCGGAGGGCCTCTTCATCGGGGTAGAGTCGGCTGCGCAGGTCGAGAGCGGCTTCCA
>JAGLTZ010000186.1 GCA_023135015.1 Candidatus Latescibacterota bacterium | reverse complement strand
AAGACGACATAACTGCTGTCGCGGGTGAAGTCGGCCTGGGTCCCCCGCTCGAGCCTGTACTCGGTCTCATCCCGTGTCGAACGAACGACAAGCTCCCCCTCTCCATCCTGGGGCTGGATCTGATATAGAATCCAGCGCCCGTCCGCGGAGACGCGCTGACCGCGGATGCTCTTCCAACTGTCGTAATCGTCGTGTGTCAGGGGCCTCTTCTCAACACCCGACTGTGCAGATACACCTGTTGTCACGGTGAACAGCACTGCGGTTGCAACTGACAGCAGTTGAATAATTGTTCTTTGTGGATTGACCTTTGATCGCTTCATGAAACTACCCTCTGGCTTGACTGGAGTTCGATTTATGTGGGGCAGACTATGGGAAAGTGAGTACTGATGCAAGTGGCTGTCGAGCCGGTGAGGCGCACAGGCTACAACGTGGCAGCAGGAAGGTACCCCGTTAAGGGATGGGAGACTGCAGCAGCCCATCCAGCATGTCGTAGTAGAAGTGGAAATCGAGGCCGTTTTCGCGGAGAAGCCCCCGGTCCGAGGCAATCTCCCTGGCGCTGCCCGATGCAATGAGCTGCCCCTCATTGAGGATCGCCAGTCTCTGGCATGATGCTATCACAGGCAGGATCGACTGTGAGACAATTATAACGGTAGCCGGCAGGTTTCTGACCATTTCGATGAGCTGCTCTACCATCGCTGGACTCAGGTTGGAGAAAGGCTCGTCGAAAGCCAACACCGCTGGCCTCATGGCGAGAACGGTCGCCAGGGCGACCCTCTTCCGTTCCCCGTATGAGAGGTGGTGCGAGGATAGCTTCTCGAATCCCTGGAGGTTCATATCCACCAGGGCGTGATCGACGCGTTGGGCAACCTCATCGGGACTCAGGTCCATATTGAGGGGGCCGAACGCCACGTCCTCCTCGACAGTCGGGTTGAACAGCTGGTCATCGGGATTCTGGAAGACCAGGCCTACCCTCTGCCTGATCTCGGCCACTGTCTGTCTGCCGACCTCGAGATCACCGATCTTCACAACCCCCTTCTCACCCGAAAGAATCCCGTTCAGGTGCAGCAGGAGCGTCGATTTGCCGGCGCCGGACGGCCCTATGATGCCGAACCGCTCCCCCGGCTCCACCTGCAGATTGATCCCTTTGAGTACTTCCTTGCCCTCCTCGTACGAGAAGGTCAGGTCGGTGATGCTGACACCTGCCGGCTGTACTGTCATGCGAAAACCCTCACAGCAACAAAGAGAAGGGCAAAGCTCGCGAGGAAGAACGCATCGGGCCAGCGGAAATCCAGAGCCGTCCTCAGCGGGAAACTGCCCCTGAACCCCCTGGAGCACATGGCATCATATACGATCTGCGACCTCTCCCAGCTTCTGATGAAGATTGTGGCGGCCTGGTTGCCGTAGGTGGTGAAACGGCTGGTGGTGAGCCGGCCGGGTGTCCTGCTCATCCTCGCCCTGGTCGTGCGCATCATCTCATCGGAGAGAATGAACACGTACCTGTACATGAAGGCGGAGAGCACCCCCAGCAGGGTGGGCATCTTGAGTGAACGCAATCCCTCGAGAAGCCTGTGAATCCTCTCGGTCGATGTGAGAAGGGTGAGCAGGACAACCGCAGCAAATGCCTTCAAGGCGATCGAGAGCGAAAGCATCGCCCTGGCGCCGAAGAGAGTGGCTGTCGCTTCCCCTCCCACCGGGGTGCCCGAAAGCAGCATCAATCCGGCCGCCATCAATACAAAAGGCGATACGATCAGGCACCTCTTGAGCACGTAGAGAACCGGAACCCGACTAATAATGAGCACCAGTGCGATCAGGAGGTAATAGAATAGAAACGATCGGATCTCACCGCGCGGCTCTGTTACGATGATCAGAAGCGCGGCCAGGAATGCAACGATCTTTGCGCGCGGATCCCTCCTGTGGATAGGTGAATCGAGACGGCTGTATTTGTCCAGAAAGGAATGCTTCACGCCCGATCATTTCCACTCTGTATGAGTTTTTTCACCTTCAGAAGATAGAGCAGACAGGCAATACCGAAAATGAGGGTCAACCCCCATATTGCCCTCAGCCAGAGAGGCAGGTCCGTAAACCCGATTTTCCCGGTTCCGGCATCCTCTCCAGGGACCTGTGCAGTTTCTTCCGACAGGAAGAACTCCTCAGTAACCGTGACCGCAGTTTCTTTCCTGTGGCCGTGGCCGTCGTCGACCACGATTTTCCACTGCCCCGGCGCATCGGGCACGAAGGCGAAAACACCGTTTACGTCGGTGCCGCCCTTCTGGTACTCGTCGTCACCTTCCCCCGGTGAATAGACCAGAACCTCAGCGTTCTTCACAGGTCCGCTTCCCGTATAGGAGCAGGTAGCTATCACAGACGGGGCACGTTTCACGAAATCGACCTCGATGCCGTGCTCCAAACCCGGGCCTGCGATGCCGATCACCAGTGATGTCAGAAAAATTACACCATTCATCATTTTCCATACTCCAGGATGTCGGGCTTGGCCCGTCTGAAGAAGTTGATAATGGTTAAGGTCAGCACGCCCTCAACAGCAGCTGCGATCGAGTATATATATGCGATAAAAAACGCTCCCCGGCCATAACCGGTGATCTGGAACTCCATAGCCATCAGAAAAGCGGCCAGGAGTATCCCTATGAATCCTGCAGAAAATGCACGGATGCTTTCCGGAATCCTGCCCGCCTTCCAGACGAGCCAGCCTGCCATGGCACCCGCGCCCATATTGATGGCGTTGAGACCTACCGAGAGCAGACCGCCGTGCTGGAATATCAGTGACTGGAAGAGGAGCGCAACGAAGATAACCGGGAAAGCACGGATACCGAGCAGGATACCGGCCAGACCGTAGAGACCGAGGTGGATCGACGTTCCCGCTATCGGGAAATGGATAAGAGAGGCCACGAAGAGGGCTGCCCCCATGAATCCCATCCTGGGGATGTCCCCCGCTTCAGTCTTTTTTCCGAAGGCATATAGCGCGCCCAGCGAGATGGCGTCGGCGGCAATACATACCTCCGTGGCGATTATTCCGTCTGCGATATGCATCAGTTGAGTGCTGTCCTCAATTCACCGCATCAGTGCCCATTAGGAGTATCCGGATAGGAACTGAAGTTTCCAGGGTAGTAATTACCTCGGCACGTAGTGAAACGACTCCCCCCAGGTCATTACCACAACCGGATAAATCGACCTCATCAGCCGGTCGTAGGTCAGCCAGAAGGGTTCCCGGTGGTCGATCGAGTGCCCGAGCTCGTTCTCATGGCCGGTGATGATCAGCTCGGGATCGAATCCCCTGGCCATACGGCTTATGTCGGTCGCCCAGCAGTTGGGCAGGAGGACATCCACCCGGTGGTTGCCGCCCACTTCATCTATCCAGCCGAAATCATCGCCGTTCGACTGATCGCCCGTATGGCAGAACGACATCCCTTCCGGCGAGATCACCAGGGTGACGTTGTTGGGAATGGTATCCCCTTGATGCCCCGGATAGATGATCACCTCCAGCCTGCGCCTTCCGTTCTGGATGGAAAGCTCCTGAATGGCGTGCGCCTGGGGCGTCAGGTGGGTTATTCCGGGGTGAAAAGTGCTGTCGGCCCAGACCTCAAGGGGGGCGACGACCGGTTTTGAACGGTCGAGGAAAGCCCGCGCAACCCAGCTGTCGGCGTGATCTCCATGCCGGTGGCTGATGAAGAGCACATCACACTGATCCACGATCCGCGCCATAAGCTCATCGGCAACCGCAAATCCCTCTGCACCCGCCGAGTATCCCCTGATCAGATCAAAGCCGACTGTCACAGTCGGGGTACGCACCACAAACCCGTGGTCGTACAGCTTCCAGATCAAGGCACCTCTGCTGACCCGGGTCTGATCCATCTCGTCGGCCGCATAGCTCATACAGGAATGGAAAAACTCCTGGACGGGCGGTCGCTCCGGAGCCGATTCATAGTGGAAGATACCGTCGAGCATCAGCATAGCCATGCGCCGCACGAGCGGTTCGGGGAGCTGCGGCGGGAATCTCACCAGCGACTCGTGTACAAGATTCAGGGTGACTTCGAACTGCCTGTTGAGGAACCCGTCGATATCTCCCCAGTAGTTCCTCAGGGGGTTCGGGGCCTGCTGGAACAGAGCACCAATTGCAGTTCCGGAGCTGACAGATGTCCCGGTCCGGGGTGTGACCCCCTGGGCATACGAGTCGTTCGCGAAGGCAGAGATAACGATCAAGGCAGCGAATAGAACACCTTTCTTCATCATTTTCTCCAGTGGACTCTTACGGAATACCGCTTAGAATCCCCGCCCCTATAGCTCTCTGCTCCGGAGTCGGTGAAGGTACGGGTTCGACAACATACGCCTGCCGGTGGCCGTAACCGAGTGGAAAGGCGATCTCCTCTTCCAGCATTCCTCGCTGTATGCGCAGGGTGAGGATATCACCCGGCCGCGAGGCCGCGACGATATCAGGAAGATTACCTACCATGAAGGAGCCGTTTGCGGCCACTATCCTGTCACCGATACGGATACCGGCCCTCGCCGCCGGTGAATTGTCCTCAACAGCGCCGACCAGCAGGGTTCCGGTCCCCTCTTCTCTGGCCACGAAACCCGTAGTGGCTATCTCCTCGGCCACGGGACGAAGGTTCCATCCACCCAGGGCAAGAACCCTCTCGTAGGGAAGCTCCTCGGTTCCCTGCACGTAGGCGGTCAGGAAATCACTGAAGTTCCTGCCCGTCAGCGCCCCGATCGCCCGCAATATCGCCTCCGAACCTTCGTAGACCCTTTCTTCCCTGCCGTACCAGGCGGTCATGAACGCAATCAGATCATCCAGGGAACGCTGGTTGGCGGTGGCTCCCCTCATCTCGAGGTCGAGCAGCAGCGCCAGCAGGAACCCTTTATTGCGGTGGTCAACGCTTCTGTGTGGGGAGCGGTACCAGATATCGTCGCGGTACCATATCTCCTCTGAAGCTGTTGCCACCGACTGGGTCGAACGCGCCGGAGTGTTCTGCAGAACTGTTATCTCGGAACCGATTCGTCCCAGGAAAACAGCCGGCGGCTGCAGTCCGCTCCGGGTCAGTAGGAGCTCGGCATAGTAATTGGACACACCATCCAGGAACCAGAGGCTTTCTGTGACGGCGGGCTGTATGAAGGCGGCGCCCGAGACCGGTTGCGTGCCGACTTCCGTCGGACTCGCGATCCAAAGAACGGATGCAGAGCGGATCATCCCCCCCAGCCACGAGTGAAGGAAGGCCTCGAGCGTGACCTGGAGCAGGTCATCAAGCCCTTCGGCCCGGGAATAGAAACCCCAGTGCACTACCGTAGTGGAGGGATGTCCGACCGCCTCCCGGACGATGGCATCCGGAAAATGCAGCAGGAACACATAGTCGGTGGCCGGCGCAACCCCGAAGAGGTCAACCGCCTTGGTAACCAGGCGCTCCAGCCTCTGCAGCAGGCGCCGCTGTTCCAGCCCGGAGTAGGCCCCGCTCAATACAACGGTGACGTTCATGCCCCGGGCGGTGAAGAATTCCTCCTGGTAATCGGACGCTTCGATCGGAGAGCGGGCCAGCTCCACATAGGAGGCGGCCCGGAAGACCGCAGGGTCAAA
>JAGLTZ010000185.1 GCA_023135015.1 Candidatus Latescibacterota bacterium | reverse complement strand
ACCGCCTTGGTGCCGGCAAGAGTCGCCAGTACCGCCGCAGGGTCCTGAAGCCAGGCCAGATCGACTTCTTCACCCACATCGAGCCCATCCAGAACCTGAGCCATCGAATCGTTCCACAGGCCCAAGGAGACTTCGACCGGTTGATGTGAATCATGCAGTCGAACGTAGGTACGCCCGTCCATGACACCCACCGCGGCCAGCGGAACCTGGACCACATCCTCCAGACGCTTCACCACGATGTCGGCGCTGGCCGTCATGCCTGGTCGCGCCCGCGGATCGGCCTCATCGAGCCGGACGACGGCCGGGAACACCTTGACATTCCCCTGGAATTCCTGGGCCAGAGTGGAGATGTCGATGATCCGACCGGGAAGGTCGAGCCGGGGATATGCTTCCAGGCGGACCCATGCCGGTTGGCCGACCTCTATCATCTCAGCGTCGAGTTCGTTGATCCTGATCTCGACCAGGAGTTCGGAGAGGTCGGGCAGCTCAATGATCGTCTGCCCCCTGCGTACCGAATCTCCTTCGCGAACCTTGGTCCGCTGCATCCACCGTCCCTGTTCGGCGTGGATCACCATCCCGTCAATCGGAGCCCGGATCGTGAGAGCTTCCAGTTCGGCCATCACCTCGGCAACGTCCTCCCGTTGCTCTTCCAGGTTTCTGAAGGCCTGCCGACGAGTCATCTCGTTGATGACCTTTTGCGCTTCGAGCTTCCGACTCGCTTCATTCAGGGAGATGCGGGCTTTTTCGACGTTGAGGTCACCCTGCTGCTGCTCCAGTGCAGAGTTGAACTCCAGGTTCTCACGCTGGAGCACCGCCTGGTCATAGCCGATCTGGGCCGATCGGACCGAGTTCTCGAGGTTCTTGATATTATTGATATGATCATCGAGGAGCTGTTCGTACGATGCCTCGGTCGTTTCGAGCTGGTCGAGTTCATTCTCCAGGTCCTCAACGGCATTCGCAGTGTCAAGCTCGGCAACGATCTGCCCGGCCGTCACCACGGTACCTTCCGGGATCAGGAAATTGAGCTGAATTTCCCCGCTCACCTCATGAGGCACCTCGATCTCGCGGGCCCTGGCCGCCCTGATGCGGCCTGACCCGGTGACCCTGATCTCCATCTCACCCTGAAAGACCTCGACGGTCAGGTGTTCCTCAATAGCGGTACCATCCCCGGGGCGGGTAGCAATCATGAAGGCGATGATCGCCACAACCGCGATTCCGACTCCGTAGAGCCAGCGGGGGATCCCGCGCCGCTGATGTTCAGTTGTATTATTCATCCTACTTGTTCGACACCATTCTTATAGATAAACTTGTGCGCGGGCAGAGAAGTTTTGCTCCTGAATCGTCTGCAATTCGTCCATCACCCAAAGGAACATCGACTGCAATCTGTAAATACAATCAATGTCACCCGTACCATCATTCAACTTCAATGTAATCATACATAAGCGAGGCAGGTTGAAACCCATGCCCGTACCATTCAAAACGCCCTTGAAGAGAGCAGTGATGACATTCGGCATTCTTGTTGCCGTAACGATTGTTACAGTCTCAGCTGGAACTGCCCGGCACTCCCCGTCAACTGACAGCGCAGGCGTATACTTAACTACGGCCGAATCTGAAAACGGTTCACCTCCTGCTCTGCGCAGTTCTCTTCCTCCGATCAGGGCCGCTCACGGAATGGTCGTATCGGCCGACACGCTGGCAAGTCGTATCGGCAGCGCAATCCTTCAGGCAGGCGGTAATGCTGTAGATGCGGCTGTGGCTACCGGGCTTGCACTGGCAGTCACCTACCCTGCAGCAGGCAACATAGGTGGGGGCGGGTTTATGGTGATACGATTCATCGACGGCCGGGTCACAGCATTCGATTTCCGGGAGAAGGCGCCCCTGAAAGCACATCCCGGTATGTTCCTGGACGATAACGGGGAATACTCACGCACTATTCACCACAATTCCCACATGGCGGTCGGGGTGCCGGGGACCGTGGCCGGATTCGTAAAGGCCCAGGGAACATACGGCAGGCTTCCATGGGCCACGCTGGTCGAGCCGGCCATGAAGCTGGCCCGTGAAGGCTTCCCCGTCACACGTCGCCTGGCAAGTTCCCTGGCAAGCGCCGTCCGCCGCAGCTTCCAACCCTATCCCGCCAGCATCAAGGTCTTCTCCAAAGATGGCATTCCCTATGAAGAAGGTGAAACCCTAAGCCAGCCGGATCTCGCCAATACTCTCGAGCGGATCATGCATAACGGCCACGACGGCTTCTACAGAGGCGAGACCGCCCGGCTGATAGCCGATGAGATGCGACGCGGGGGCGGCATAATCACCGAAGAAGATCTGGCACGCTATGAAGCAAAGGAGAGAACACCTGTTCGCGGCACCTATCGTGGTTACGAGATCATCAGCATGCCCCCACCCAGCAGCGGCGGCACCGTGCTCATCGAGATGCTGAATATCCTGGAGGGATTCGAACTGGAGGAAATGGGTCACAACTCCGCCGCCCATATCCACCACCTGACAGAGGCGATGCGCCGTGCCTACCGCGACCGGGCACGTTACCTGGCCGACCCCGATTTCTCAGATGTTCCGCTCGACAGGCTCACCAGCAAGGAATATGCGACCGAACTCCGCGCAGAGATCGACGGAAACCGGGCCACTCCCTCGAGCCCCTCGGATGTGCACCTGCCGTACGAGAGCCCGGAAACGACTCACTTCTCCGTGGTCGATGCGGAAGGAATGGCGGTCTCAGTGACCTTTACCCTGGAGTCCGGATTTGGCTCCAAGATCACCGTCCCCGGAGCCGGGTTCCTCCTTAACAACGAGATGGGTGACTTCAACGCCGGTCCCGGTTTGACCAATGACCGGGGTCTGATCGGCACCGAGCCCAACCTGGCGCGGCCCGAACAGCGCATGCTCTCGAGCATGACCCCGTCGATAGTCGTCAAGGACGGCAAGCTGGTAGCCATTGTCGGAAGCCCTGGAGGCCGCACCATTATCAACAGCGTCCTGCAGGTGATAATAAACTTGGTCGATTTCGACATGAACATCCAGGAGGCCGTCGACGCACCCCGTATCCACCACCAGTGGCTGCCTGACAACATCCGTATCGAGAAGTGGGGCACAACCCTCGATACTGTGCACCTGCTCGAGCAAATGGGTCACGTGGTCGAGTTTGGAAGAAGCACCCAGGGACGTACCAACTGCATCATGATCGACCCGCGCACCGGCGAGCGCCTGGGCGCGGCCGACCCCAGACATCCTGACGCCGCGGCCATAGGATACTGAGACCGGCTATTTCTGACGAACAAGGACAACCACAGAACAAGGGGAATCAATTGCCCGGAGCCAGCCGTTCGGATGAGCGCATCCCGATAGCGCTGACCATCGCCGGCTCGGATTCGAGCGGCGGCGCCGGCATTCAGGCCGATCTGAAGACCTTCCACCAGTTCGGAGTTTACGGCACCTCGGTCATAACCGCCCTGACCGCCCAGAATACAATGGGAATCAGCGCCATCCACCCCATACCGCCCGAGTTCGTTGTCGAGCAGTACGTTCAGGTGATGTCCGATATCGGGGCCGATGCCGTAAAGACCGGCATGCTGGTCAACGCCGAGATTGTCTGTGCCCTGGCAGAAGCGTTTGACGAATACCAACCACCCTTACTAGTGGTCGATCCGGTTATGACGAGCAGCGCGGGTACTCCTTTACTCGATCCATACGCCATGTCTGCATTGATAGAGCAAATATTTCCCTTTGCAACTTTGGTTACACCTAACCTAGATGAAGCCGCAGATATAACAGGTTCCGCGCCTATTCAAGCCAGAGAAGGGATGGCTGTTGCCGCCGAAAAGATTCACGCATTAGGAGCTCAGGCTGTGCTTATAAAGGGTGGGCACCTGCCGGATACCGAAGATGCAGTAGACCTGTTGTACGACGGGTCTTTTACAACCGAGTTTCGAGCCCCACGCTTTAATCTTGAGTACATCCATGGCACCGGCTGTGTTTTATCTGCGGCAATAACTGCAGGTCTCGCCAAACAAAACTCACTCCAGGAAGCTGTACGGTTCGCCAAAGATTTCGTTACAGAAGCAATCAAAAACAAACTGAATTGGGGGGATGGAGCCGAACTACTCAACCATTTCGTTACTTACAGACCCGAGCCAACAAGTGAGTGATCTCACACTACACCAGCTCCAGTATCAATAGTGATCAGAAATCC
>JAGLTZ010000184.1 GCA_023135015.1 Candidatus Latescibacterota bacterium | reverse complement strand
AGCTGGTGGCTTCAGGTAACCGGGTGGGATTACACAGCAGCCTTACCACTACATCGGACGGAACAGTCCGCTTAGTATACCACGATGCTCGGGACAAAAAGCTGTACTATGCCCGCCGGACCACCTCCGGACAGTGGCAGCACACATGGATTGACACTACAGGCTGGTTCGGCCGCTCTCCTGTAATACGTACCGCCACAGGTGATACACTTCATCTGGCCTACAAGGATATCTACCACGACGACCTGCGATACGCCCGCTACGACGGCCAATCCTGGGTATTCGAGCGCATCGACCCGACCAGATCATCCGGCAGCTCGCCGACTCTGCTGGTCAGACCCGATGGGCTGCATCTGCTGGATATGAACATCGACAACAGCACGATCAACTACTGGCAGGGTTCGCTCTCGAACTGGATCTGGAACGGAAGGATCAATCTGAACCGGCCGCTCTCATCGTTCGGTTTTTCAATAGGGCCGAATGGACCCGCACTGGCCGTATTCATCGGCTCGAATAGCTACTGGGGTAATCTCTCCGGCACCTCACTGCTGATACTCAGGACCGCTCCAGGTCCGGACGGGCCGTGGAATTTTATGGTTATTGCCGAATTAGATGGACTACCGCCATCCTCACCGACCATAGAATTCGACGGAGACGGGCTCCTGCACATTCTCTTTCAGGATCAGAACAACGTCCTGCACGATATTATCACAGGAGTGATCGACCGGGACGCCGACAGGGGAATTATCCGCTTGCAGAAGGGTCTGGCCGGCGGTCTCTGGACACTATATACCAGCGACAGCAGCCTGGTTCTGCAGCATTACACTCCTGGGGGCAATTGGTCCTCAATATCACGAATTGACAATGTCCAACCCGAGGGACAGTACGATCTGCATATCGCTCAGGATGGAACCGTGCACATAAGCGCATACTGCGGATCGACGCAGGAACTATTGTACGGACGCTGGGAGGGGATTCCTTGACCCGCCAGCTGAAACTGGCCGCAGTTACCTGCCTGGCTCTCTTTGCCGCACCCTGCTCCAGTACCCAGGCTCAATTGGATATAAAACAGGAAATCGTCGTACTTCCACTGGTAAACAAAGGAATAGATGAAGATCTGAGTCTGGATCTGTATAAGGGAATAATTGCCGGCCTGCGTCTGATGCCCGGCCAAGAACTGGTTGGGCCGTCGCGGGTCCAGCAGCTGGCATCAGGCCTCACACCCAGCGGGATCCTGGGTGACCGGGAAAAGATCTCGACTTTTGCGGAACGCAGCGGAGCTTCTTTTGTGATAGGAGGTGTGGTTCGACGTCTCGAGCAGGGGCGGATAGAGGTCACTACAATCATATACAGCAAGGCTGATCGGCAGATCAGGGAAATGCTGCACAGTGTCTTCGATACCGAAGCGGAAGCGCTTGCCGGGGCGGAAGAAATAGGCAGGAAGCTCTCCCACCCGAGGAATTACTCGCCTAAAGACACCCCCCTGCTCTACTCGCTGATCTTTCCCGGGCTGGGGCAGCTGCAGATGGATGCGCCACTGCATGCCCTCACCAGTGCAGGGTTGGTCGCAGGCGCTGTTCTCTATGGCATGTCGGCTCCAAAGCCCGATCGATACCAGATAGATTTCACTGACTATCACGCGGACCTGATTCCAGGCACGAGCGAGTACAGATACTTCATCCGGCACCGTGAGGTTCCTGCCCAAGAGTACTTCCACACTCTGGATGTAGACATTGAACACAATCTGCGCGCCATGGAGGAACGGCGCGCAGCCGAAGTGCGTAAGAACTGGGCCACGAGGTTTTTAATCGCTTCCTGTCTATTCAACGTATTGGATACCCTGTGGCTTATCCGCCAGGAAGTAGACGCACGCCCCTTTTACGTCCGCCTTGAAGCGATACCCGAAGCTGGAGGTCCCACACGACGGTCCAGCATTAGATTGCAGCTTCGCTGGACGCTGTTGTTTCCTTGAATTCTCCCGCATCTGCGATACACTCATATTTAGGCTCCTAGAGTAGGAAGGTCAGCATCGAAAAATTTGAAGGAGAATTGATAATGGAAGAGGAGAACCTGGATTTTCTCCGACGCTCACCTCTGTTTGCCGGGTTCACGGATGAACAATTCCAGATACTGCTTCCACTGGCTCTTGTTCAGGAGTATGGAGCGGGAGACGTTATCATCAGGGAGGGAGACCCGGGTGATCGGTTCTTTATCATGATAGACGGCGTACTTGACATTGTGAAAGAAACCGAGGATGGCGCTTCCCATATCCTGGCCTCCCTGCAGGAAGAAGGAGATTTTTTCGGGGAGATGTCAATTGTGGATATCCAGCCCCGGTCGGCAACGGTCAAGGCGCGCGAGAAGAGCCGGGTAATAGTCTTCACCAACATGGCGCTTGTTGAGCTATTCGATAGCTATCCGGAGGCCCTGAGCATCGTGGCCCTTAATATCGCACGGGTACTTTCACAGCGTCTAAGGACCGTCGACGAAGCCCTGGCATCTTTGTCGGGATAGGGAAACTCTTCTCTATTGTAGGGCTATTGACGTTCGTAACAATGCACCAAAGGTCCCCGTAGAACTTTTCATTCCGATTCTTCTGGTATACATTCTCGTACTGAGGGAAATCATCATTCCTTGCCTGTACTGGAGGAGAG
>JAGLTZ010000183.1 GCA_023135015.1 Candidatus Latescibacterota bacterium | reverse complement strand
CCCCGACCGCCTTCGTGGCCTGGTCTTCGGCGTTGCGGGCGATTTCGGCTATTGTCTGATGAGCCTTTCTGATAGCTGCAGGTGCCGCATTCGATTCCCGTATCTCCCTGACGAGGCCTTCGATGCTACGCCTTGCCTCCTTCACGATCTCCCGTGCCTGTTCAGCGGCATTCCTGCGTTCCAGCTCGGCATCGGCGGCCAGCTCGTTTGCCAGCGATTCGTATTTCCGGCGTTCTTCACCGGCCCTCCTTGAGTCTGTCTCCGCCTCGCGACGGAGCTTCCGGGCATCCTCGCGCATCTCCCCGGCCTGCCGGAGGGCGTCCTCAAGGTCGTTCTCGGCCGTGCCAAGCAGATCGCGTGCCTGTGAAACTAGATCCGCCGGCAATCCAGATCGCTCCGCGATCTCAAACGCGAATGACCGACCCGGCTCTCCTGACCGGAACTCATAGGTAGGCGTGAGAGCTTTCTCGGAGAAGATCATTCGGCCGTTAATCATGCCGCTGGCCTGTGCCGCATGAGTCTTGATCCTCCCGTCGTGAGTAGCACAGACGACGAAAGCATCTTCAAAAGTAAGGCGTTCCAGAACCGCGATCGCCAGCGCGGCGCCCTGGCCCGGATCGGTACCGGCGCCGGCCTCATCGATCAGGCACAACTTCCCCTCCTCAGCCTGCTCTAGCATTGCGCGCAGGCGTATGAGGCGGGCGGTGAAGGTAGAGAGGTCCGCCTCCAGCGACTGCTCGTCTCCGATATCCACATGAATGTGGTCTATAAAAGGGATCCGGCTCCCCTCACCGGCGGGGATTGGCAGACCGCACAGCGCCAGAGCGATACACAAGCCTACTGTCTGGAGTGCCGCGGTCTTGCCGCCGCTGTTAGGGCCGGAGATCACTAGTGTACGGGATCCATCCTCCAGGCTGAGGGTAAGAGGGACAACCTGCTGGGGCCCGTGCGTAGAGGCCAGCAAGGGATGACGAGCCTCGTGCAGCTCCAGTGTCCCACCATCACCAACTGCAGGCAGCATCATTGGGCCTGCATCGGAACATCGCATGGCGGCCTGTGCGGCATCGATAACGGCCAGCCGGTCAAGATCCGCATCTATTTCGTCCGACCTGGTGGCACAGAGGGAGGAGAGGTGGGCCAGGATCCTTACGACTTCCTGTTCTTCATCCCTGCGGAGCTGTTTTACCTCGAGCCCGGCTTCTGAAATCTCCTGAGGTTCGATAAAAACGGTCTGCCCGCTCCGGGATCGATCAAGGGCAACGCCCTGGACACGACTGCGGGCATCAGACCTCACAGCTATAACATGCCGTCCCTCCCGCAGGACCGGCTCGGGCTCCTGCGCCCAACCCTCGCGGAACAAACGCTCGGCAATCGAGCGGGCCAGCGTGCGGATCTTTTCCTCCTGTTTGCGCAGACGGTTACGCAGACGCTCCAGAGCAGGGGTTGCATCGTCACGTACCATCCCTCCCTGCTCCAGAGCGCCGTCCAGCTCCTTCAACTCCAAGCCATATCTGGAAGGGAAACCATACTGCTTCACGAAAGAAGGAAGGAGAGCCTTGCCACTGCCTGCGAAGTATTTCCCTATCATTTCCAGCACAGCGATGGCAGTGCGCATATCCCACAGCTGGTCGCCTTCAAGGATCACACCAGGCTTGGTCAGGGCGGAAAGTATGGAATCGAGGTCGGGTACGGGTTCGAAGGGTGGACGGTCGTCGCCTTCCAGAGTTCTGGCAATTTCCGAGTGAACTTCCTGGCGCTCCTGAACGGCCTTCAGGTCCGGGGCCGGAGTGCACTCCTCCACCAGCCTTTTGCCACGGGGGGTATATGTCCCCGCCGCAATCCGCTCCAGGAAATTGCGGAAAGCGAGTCGGTCAAGATCGTAGTGGCTCAATCAGAAACCCGTTGCAGTTCCTCTTTGGCCAACTGGCTGACCGCATTCCCCTCTGCCCGCCCCTGCAGGCGGGGCATAGCGTTCTTCATCAGGCGTCCCATATCGGATATGCCTGTAAGGCCCTCATCAGCGATCACTGAAAGAAGCACTTCTCTGATCTCCCCCTCACCGAGCTGTTCGGGAAGGTATTCCTCGATTATCCCCAGCTCCCTCTCCTCTTTCTCGAACAGTTCGAGGCGACCTGCGCTCTTAAATGCCTCCATCGACTCTTTACGTCTCTTGGCCTGCTTGCCCAGTACCTTGAACACGTCCGCATCGTCCAGGTCGGCCTGTTTCTCGATGCGAGCGTACTGGATCTGGGAGATGACAAAACGGAGGGTGCCGGTCCTCTCCTTGTCACCCCCCTTCAGGGACGCTTTTAGATCATGCTGAAGCTTATCCAGAAGACCAGACATCAACACTCCCGGATTAGGGTTACGATGGCAGCGCAGTAACGAAACGCAGATTTGTAACCGCAACTCTGCCGCAACTGCGCCGCAGTTGTACGGGGCCGTTCAAATAGGGGGTTTTGGCTGTATCTGGCAAGGTCTTTTCTAGTTTAGTTTCCGGATTGGTACTAGTTTAAGCGCATCTGCGGCAATAATGATGAGGCCCCAGTACTCAGATAAGCTCGCTCATGGGCGGACCGCCTCAAGCATGATCCATCCCCCCCGGCTATTGCAGGCGCGGGTTTCCATTCCTGCGCGGTGCACCAGGGATGCAGCCGCCTCCATCTCCTCTTCCCTAAGTCCCGAAATGAGCGCCACCCCACCCGGAGCGGTAACCGTTCCCAACTCCTCGATATTCTCTTCAAAGAATGTGAAGTAGAGATTCGCGAGAATAAGCTTGAAAGGACCACTGGCCGGAAGGCTCGGGAACCTCGCCTGCGCAACCATTATGCGGTCGGAGAGCTGGTTGCGGTCCACATTCGACTTCGAGGCCTGAACCGCATCTTTGTCATAATCAACAGCCAGAACACGCCGCGCACCCAGCCGTACGGCGCCGATCGCCAGGATGGCGGAACCGCAACCGACATCGAGTACGGTGTCCAAACCTTCCAGCTCCTGTAAAGCCTCCAGACTTTCCAGGATGAGAGCCGTAGTGGGGTGGTGTCCCGTCCCGAATGCCATACCTGGCTGGAGGTAGATAACCCTCCTCTCCTGCCCCGGTTTTATCTGTTCCCAGGGTGGCAGGATCAGCAGCCTCTCGCCGATGGGGATTGGAGGGAAGTGGTACTGCCACCGCTCGGCCCAATCCAATTGCGGCGCCTGTTGGGGCCCATCCAGCGAGTATGGAACCGCCTGAGGGCCGAGCCGTTCCAGGAAGTCGCCCAGACGACGATGTGCATCCGCAGCTTTCT
>JAGLTZ010000182.1 GCA_023135015.1 Candidatus Latescibacterota bacterium | reverse complement strand
CCGGGTGGAACCTTGACTGCGAGCGTGCTCTGCGAGCGTACCCTCCCACTGCCCGAGCACGTCTTGCACGGGTCGGCCAGAACCGTCCCTTCTCCCCTGCACGCCGGACAGGTGGTTACACTCACCATCTGGCCGAAAAAAGAGCGGCTGACCTGCTGCACCTGCCCTGCCCCATGGCATGTAGGGCATGTAATGGGACTGGTACCTGGCTCGGCTCCGCTCCCTCCGCAGGTCGTACAGCGCTGCCACCGGCGGATCCGGACCTTTTTTGTGACTCCCTTGGAGATCTCCTCCAGGGTCAGGGGAAGCTTGACTTCCAGGTTGCCGCCCCGGTTGACCGTTCGGCGCCTGCCAGGACCCCCTCTACCCCTCGTAAACAGGTCATCAAACCCTCCGAAACCCCCGAAATCCCGCATGAAGGCTCGCAGGGCATCAGAGAGATCGAAGGTTTCAAAACCGAAACCTCCCGCTCCCGCCCCCGCTCTCGCCCCCATGCCCGGCGCCTGGTGGCCGAAGCGGTCATACTGTCTCCGTCTATCTTCATCCTTGAGAACCTCATAAGCCTCGGTGGTTTCTTTAAACTTTTCCTCGGCCACTTTTTCTCCCGGGTTGCGATCGGGATGATACTTCAATGCAAGCTTGCGATAGGCCTTTTTGATATCGTCCTGTGAGGCTGAGCGCTCTATGCCCAGGACTTCGTAGTAGTCGCGTTTGGCCATTGCCTACTCTGATTCTGGCTTTTCCGAATCCGGCTCTTCTGATTCTGGCTCTACCGATTCCGGCTCTTCGGTATCAGACCTTACGATCAGTACCTTGGGTGGTCTGACAACCCTTCCGTGTATCTCATAGCCGGGTTCGACCACAGTAGCTATATGATCCGGTTCCAACTCCTCATGGGAGCATACCCCGATCGCCTCGTGCCGGTGCGGGTCGAACTGCTCACCTTCCGGCCATACCCGTTCCACGCCGGCTCCGCGGAGCACCTCGCGCATCTGCTGTAAAATGAGTTCCACCCCATCGTGGAACGCCTGATAGTCCCTATTCCCCTCGCTCGACAGTATGGCCCGTTCAAAAGAATCGAGCACAGGCAGCAGGTCGCGTATCAATGTCTCATGGCCGTAACGGAGCAGCTCCGCGCTCTCGCGCTGCCTCCGTTTCTTATAATTCTCGAACTCCGCGGTCGCACGCAGCAGCCTGTCCTCCATTTCTGCGAGCTGCTGTTCGAGGGCGGCTATGTCCTGCTTCTCTGTCTCTTTCTCTACCTTTTTCTCTTTCGATTCCGCTCGCTTCATTCCGATCGAACTTTCTTTATGCCGGTACGCGCCTTGCTCTGGTCCGGTGTGTGGACTACGCGCGCCAGAACCTCACTCATTATCCGCGCTGTATAATCCACAATACTTACGAGTTTCGAATATTCCATTCGGGTCGGTCCCAGCACGCCGATCGTGCCGGAGCCCTCTCTCGCCGTGTAGGGTGAAGCTACAATACTACAGAACTGTATCTCCCCCTCCTGGTTCTCCTCACCTATCGTGATCGTCAATCCCTTTTCACCTCTCTTCTGCCCGAGGATCCTCAAGAAGACGTCCTTCTCCTCCAGTGCACCCATGAGCGAAACCATGCGCTCTGTATCAGCGAATTCCGGTAGAGCCAGAATATGGGGAGTGCCCCAGTAATGAATGCTTCCTTCCTCGGCCGAAGGTGCGAAGAGGTCCTCTGAGTTGCTCAGTATCAGTTTTAAAACCTTCGGATCGCCGGCCGTTGCATCCCGCATCCTCTCCCTGACCGATTCCCGGATGGCACGCATCGGTAGACCGGAAAGGCGTTCATTTATCAGCTGGGCTGTCTCATGGAGGCTCTCGCTGTCAACCAGTGCGTCAAGCTCCAGCACCAACGTGCGTATGAAACCCTTAGCGATGGTAAGAACTGCCAGGATTTTCGGACCGCCCATCTCCACCAGTTCGATTTTTTCAAATATGCCCTTTCCCAGCCGTGGCTCCAGACTCACGGCCAGCAGATGGGTCAGATCGCCCAGAGCGCGTACAGTCTGGTCTAGAATAGTGGCTGCATCCCTGATGTAGCCGCGCCCCTCATCCACCAGTACATCGCGGATTGCGGCCTGCTCACCCGGGCTGAGTTCTACCGGTGACATCAGCTCGTCAACGTATACCCTGTAGCCGAGATCTGTGGGAATTCTTCCGGCACTCGTATGAGGCTGCTCAAGCAGGCCGGCATCCTCCAGGTCGTTCATGGTATTGCGAATCGTTGCTGGAGAGAGTTCGAGGTCGAACCGGCGTACCAGTGCTCTGGACCCGACCGGCGCTGCATCGTCTATGTAGGCTTTTACTACAAGGCTGAGGATCCCCTTCTCACGCTCTGTAAGATTTTTATTAGGCATTTCGTTCTCTTGACCGTCCAGATTTCCAGACTGGGGGTGATAATAACCATGCGGCGCGATTCCAATTCGTTGGCACTCTCAAATGAAGAGTGCTAACCAGTAATAGAAAATAAGCCTAACCGGCATGCCGGTCAATAATCTGAAGGTCTCCGCTCCCTGCGCATCACACCCACAATCAGGATGGCAAACCCGCCCCAGACTCCGCCGAGTATGACTATCATTGTGATAATACTGTCCAGAGTCATTGTATACCTCCCTGTGATAGCGGATTCACCTGCCCTTTGCCCAGGGTTCTGTTAGCCATCCAGTTGTTGAGGCTCAACATTAAAATTACCGCCAGGGCCCACTGGAAGAGACAGGTCCCGAGGCTGAAGGTGGAGAACGGATTCCACCACGCTTCGGCAAAACCGAACGACTGAACTATCCACCAGGTCAGCATCACCAGAAATTCCATGGGTACGAGTATGCCAAGCACACCGTTGAACCACGGCCCTACATTCAACTCGTTGCCCGGCAGGTTGATCAGCTCGGTCCGTACACGATTCAGACCGAAGCGTATCGCGGCTACTGCAAACAGCCCCCCGCTCACCATCAGACCCAGTCCCCAGGCCCAATCCTGGTTCGCAAAGAAATTCAGGCTGAGTGCGCTCGGCAATCCACCCAGGAAGACCACAGAAAAGACCGCGATAATCGCCCTGGACCTCGTCATGCCTAAATCAATCAGAATGCGGGTTATCAGCTCCACCATGGCGATAAGGCTGGAAAGCGCGGCCGCGGTGAGCGCTAGAAAGAAGATGGCGCTGAAGAACTGTCCGAATGGGAACTTTGAAAAAAGAATCGGTATCCATACGAAAGTGAGGCCCGTGGATGCGGGACCGCTGAATGTGGCCACATCGAACGCCCGCTGGTAAGCTACATCGGGAGGTAATGTTGAATAGAAATATGCGAAAACCGTAGGGAGAACTGCCAACGCAGCCAGAAGGCTCATGCTGTTGTTACCGAGACCGATCATGAGCGAGTTTCTGACGATGTCTTCCCGCTCTCTGGTATAGACCGCATAAGTCAGCAGCAATCCCCAACCCGCCCCGGTCGACCACGCCGACTGGGTCAGTCCCTCCAGCCACAACCTGTAATCGGCGAGCCGGCTCCATTCTATATGGAACATGAACTGCAGACCCTTCTCAGCTCCCGGCAGGGTAAGCGCACGAACGGCAGCCACGAGTAGAAGCAACGCGAGTGTGGGCAGCAGTATCCGGTTCGCCCGCTCTATCCCCTTCACAACACCCCGGTGTATCACCCAGACAGCTATTCCTATGGCGAAGAAGTGGAAGAACACCGCCCAACCGTTTGTGGCGAACGATTCAAAGGCCTGCTGTGACGCCCCGGCGTCCGTGAAGCGGCTCAAGTCACCGCTCAATGCAGCGAAGAAATACCGCAGGCACCACCCCATGACCACCGAGTAGTAGAAGGTGATCAGAGTCGTCACCAGCGCCACAAATCCACCCATCCATGAGCTGCGTCTTCCGACCAGTTTGCCGAAAGCGCCCACCAGACCCATTCGCGACTTTTTCCCCATCCCTATTTCCAGCATCAGGAGGGGTATCGACCACGCAAAAAGGAAGAAGAGCCAGGGTATCAGGAAGGCACCGCCCTCATTGGCCGCATAGATACGGGGGAATCTCCATACGTTCCCCGTGCCTACGGCCATCCCGAGGGCGGCTATGATCAGGCCCCAGCGGGAAGTAAATTGCTCACGACCTTCAGCCATACTTCCTCCGCCTAATAGTGTCCCGAGTCAGAGATCTGTCATATTAGGATCAGTCCCAACACCCCAACCACCCAGCAGTACCAGGCGAACGGTACCAGCCCGCGTTTCTTCAATACTTCAAGCAGGACCGCGATCGCAGCATACCCCGACAGAAATGCTGCTGCAAAACCGAGCATAAGGCTTAACCATAAAGCATCACCCACACCCGCCGTTCCATTCAGCAGATCGAGCACCTGAAGAAACGTCGCACCCGCGATTGCGGGTACACTGAGCAGAAAGGAGAACTCGGCCGCCTCCCGCCTTTCCACCCCACTCCACATTCCTGCGGCGATTGTGAACCCTGAGCGAGAGATACCGGGTAGAATCGCAACCGCCTGGGCAAATCCCATCCACAACCCTGCCAACCCTGCTGCAGGCCTGCCCCTTTCCCCACTCCAGCGACTGGATAGCAGGATCGCACCTGTGACGAGCAAGCCGATCAGAGCCACCCGTGGCGATTCGAACACCGTTGCAATGGCATCCTCAAACAGGAGCCCGACAGTACCCGCCGGAATTGTAGCAATGAGCAGCCACAGCAGGTATTTACGCGCTTTACCCCCTTCACCTCCAGGGCGTAGCGCCCCCCTCAGCATCCATAGCAGCCGGGAGCGGAAGTAGATAACCACGGCGACAAGGGTTCCCGCGTGCAGGGTCACTTCAACCAGCAGCCCCCCCTCTGTCATACCAAGAAGCGCTTCAGTGAGGACAAGATGGCCGCTGGAGGATACCGGCAGGAACTCAGTAGCCCCCTGGATTATACCGAGCAGAAGAGCTTCCAGAAGGCTCAACTCGAATATTCCTTTACAATAAAGGCGCCATTGTGCCCGGGGCCACCTTGCGAGGTTCTATATCTTCGGTGCGAGACAGATGAGCGGATGCCGGGGACATCTGTGAGCAGAGGTATCATTGCACATCAATTCCCCCCGCAAGGCGTTCGACCCTCTCGACCCCTTTCACCTTCTTCAGACTCTTCAGGACCCTCTGCAGATGCTGCAGATTGCGCACCTCCAGCACGAAGCGACCTACTGCCTCGCCTGCCTCGGACGAAATATTGGCATTCCTGATACTCGCACCCAGACCGGATATCGCCCGTCCGACGTCTCCCAGCAGGTTTATGCGGTCCCGAGCTGTCATGGTGATACCGACTATGATCGACTGGTCTTTTTCTGTGTACCAGTCGACCTCAATCAGCGGGTCCTCCTCTTCGAGGATCCGGAGCACGTTCGGGCAGTCTGAACGTTGCACTATCACCCCACGTCCACGT
>JAGLTZ010000181.1 GCA_023135015.1 Candidatus Latescibacterota bacterium | reverse complement strand
AGGCACCCATAACTCGGTGAACTCCGGATAGTGGAAACCGGCCGGCATGACCCCGATTATGGTATGGGGATCGCTGTGGATGATGACAGACCGTCCGACTATTTCCGGATCGGCCCCGAACTGATTCTGCCACAGCGCGTAGCTGATGATCATTACCCTGTCGGCGCCCTCCAGGTCGTTATCGGGTGTGAAATTCCTTCCCATAAGAGGCTCGACACCCAGGACCCGGAACATATCGGCTGAAGTAACGAGCGCCTGGACGCGTCTCGGCTCCTCCCCCCCTGCAAGACCGAGACTGGTACCGTAATACGCCGCCATGTAATCGAATGATTTATTCTGTTCCTGCCAGTCACGGAAGTTGGGATGGGCGATCCCGAGCCAGTCGAAGCCTCTCTTCGGGGCGGTCTCCATTATCCACAGGATCCGGTCCGGTTCCTCGTATGGTAGCGGACGGAACAGCATCCCGTATGCGAGGGTGAACATGGTGATCGCCGAACCGATGCCCAGACCCAGGCAGAGCAGCGCAGCGATGGTGAGAGCCGGACGCTTCAGCAGCATCCTGACACCGTAACGGATATCCTTGAAGAAGCTGGCCATGATCATTCCCCCGCTGGCACGATACTGTAATTGCTACGTGCCGGTCACCCTGTAAACCAGGCTAGCCTTCCGGCAGCACGAATGCAGTCTATTGACTCGCATTCGGCTCCTGTCGTTCGCCAATATTCTATCTGGCCTTATAGAACCCATGTTTGCCATCATATGCAAAGAGCATGCTGTTTACAGTATTAGATCCCTGGTGATCAGAATCCCTTGGTCGAGGTAGCGAGGGAGTCATTAGATGCAGGCGAATCTCTCGTTATTATCATGCATGTGTGTTATGATATTTATGATTGGAGGTATATGTGACCGGCAAAGAGTTCCTGAATGCGGTTTCCAACAGGGGGACTGATCTTCTCCAGATATTTCTGGATATCCTGGAAGAGACTTCGTCGAAGTATTGCGTGATCGGCGGGCTTGCTGTCAACGCCTATACTGAACCAGTGGTCAGCCTCGACTTGGACATGGTTATTGTTGCTGGAGAGCTGGATAAGGTTATTGCAGCGTCTGAGGCTGCAGGGCTCAAAGTCCAGGAACTCGAACACAGTATTAACCTGTCAGCAGCAGATTCCGATTTGCGAATTCAGATCCAGACCGATCCCCGGTATCAGGACTTTCTGCAGAGAGCTGAACCACACGACGTGCTGGGATATAAGATGCATGTTGCTGCAGCTGAGGATGTCCTTACCGGGAAAGTCTGGGCCTGGTCGGATAACACCCGCCGGAAGAGTAAGAGGCATAAGGACCTAGCTGATATCGTAAGACTTGTAGAATCTCATCCTCACCTCAGGGAAAACCTGCCTGCGGAACTCCTGCCAGAACTGGACTAGGAGCCTGATCAGGGCACTAACAACTTCACTCCCGCCAGTTATCGCGATTTTCAGCTCCCCGCCCCGTTTTTTAGAATGTGCCGAAGTGCCTGTATGCACGGATCACTGCCTCTAACGAGTTTTCCGGTTGTTCATTCAAGTTCTTATCCCGTTATTCGCCGATCGTCAGCCTCTAGACCGCACGATCATCGATAGCGTTTACACCTCAAATGACATCATCAATAAACAGGCATGAAACCGCAACAGGTTGAACCGCATTTATCTATGGGTTAGATTCGCGGGACGCCAGGCATAAAACTCCACACATCTGCGGCAGGAGGGATCGGGGATTATGGCAAACAGAACGGCACTATTCGAAACAAACATGGGTTCTTTCAAGCTGGAGTTGTTTGAAGATTCTGCACCGTTGACCACTGACAATTTCATCCAGCTGGTGGAGAGCGGTTTTTACAACGGTCTTGTTTTCCACAGGGTTATCGAGGGATTCATGATCCAGAGCGGATGCCCGAATGGAACGGGTACTGGTGGGCCCGGCTACGAGATCGAGGACGAATTCCATCCCGATCTGCGTCACGATTCCGAAGGTATTCTTTCGATGGCGAATGCCGGTCCCAATACGGGTGGATCACAGTTCTTCATCTCGCTGGCGGCGACCCCGTGGCTCGATGATCACCATGCGGTTTTCGGAAAGGTGACCGATGGGATTGATGTCGTCAGGGAGATAGGATATGTGGATACCAATCCCACCGACAGACCACTCGAAGATGTGAAGATCGAGAGGATTTCGATCGAAGACGAGTAATGATACTGCCCCGGAACATAGACGCATCCCTCCTGGAGCAGCTCGGCCGACGCACCATCCCGATCGGGGGCTCGTACCGGCGGGATGTCACGAAGACGCTGGAACGGTTCTCACCGCACAGGAGATGAACGTGACTCACCCGAATGAGGTACCGGAAACGCAGGGATCAGATCCCGAAGACATTCCCAACTGCGTCGACTGCCCCTTCCGGGCCAAAGCCGAGGCCAAGCCCCGCTCCTTCCTCGGTTTCCTCTGGCGACTGCACACCAAGATCTGCCCCGGCTGGAAGAAGTACAAGCACTGGCTGGCCGAGCAGGAGGCTGCCTCCTCAGGGCCGTAATCCGCTCAGGTTGGAGAAGAGCCACGGCAGATTGCATGAAATGCGGTCTCCGGTCACAACCGCTTCTGGCACCCTCGATATCAGGATCCTCTTCCTGGAGTTCATCTCCCGGGTGTGTCACGAACGCGGGCAGAGGATCATCCAGCCAGACCTGCTTGATCAGCAGAGATGCGGCGCAGATTGGTGGTGATATACCGATGGAGATGCGCATGACCGCGGCAGTTAAACTGAAAAAGTGAGTGGAAGCCGGGTCAGCCTGCGCCCATCCTCGGTGGGAATGTTTCTGAATTACGTGTCTGTTGGGGACAACATGAACCCCTGGATGATAATCTATTTACGAACGCTGTTACCCCTGCTTCACAGAGGACGCAGCCAGATATTGCGGTATCGCACCGGACTGCCGTGGTCCTGCAGGTAGAGCGGGCCGGCGCCGGGTCCCTCCTCGAGCATCGACGCCGTGGTGGAACCAAGCAGCTCAACGTGATCCTGAATCAGCACACCGTTTTGCAGTACGGTCACCGTTCCGTTGCTCGTTTTGTTGCCCTCCGCGTCAAACACAGGCGGATGAAAGATAATGTCAAACGTCTGCCACTCGCCCGGCGGCCGGCTGGCGTTCTTCCGCGGAGCGTGGCCTTCAAAACCCTTTCCGGCCTTCCACCGCTGGTAGATGCCGCCGCAGTCGCCGTGCTTTAGCT
>JAGLTZ010000180.1 GCA_023135015.1 Candidatus Latescibacterota bacterium | reverse complement strand
GGCTGGCTTCCCGATGGCGTGGCGCAGTCGGGGATGGCATCTTTTGTGGCCGGAGAACTGTTGCCAATGCTGGGCGTGAACGATTTCCCCAAGCCGATCCTGTGCGATTATCGCAAAATCTATTCGGACCCCGAGCATCCTGAAGTTATGCACCACGCCTTTACAGAGATCACCCATTTCCGAGGTGAATTTTTTGTTGCCTTCCGCAAAGGACCTGGTCATGGGCTTCCCACTCCTTCGACGGTCAAATCTGAAGTAATAGTGGTCTTACGTTCCCCTGACGGCATCACCTGGTCCGAAGATGCAGCACTGAAAGTCGAGGGCCTCGACAACCGGGATGCGAAACTCCTCCAAGTGGACGGCCGTCTTATGCTGTATACCCCGTGTGTCCGCGTTCCACGCCGGCCTGGCAGTGCGAATGTCGTGACTTACGGATTTGAAAGACTTGGCCCGGGCCAGTGGAGCACCCCCTTTGAGTGTGCCCCCTGCGTTTTCTGGCGTCCCAAGAAGTGGCGTGACCGATATGTGGTAGCCGTATATGCCTGGCCAGATAAGAAGGCAGCGGTGAACCTCCTTTCCAGCCAAGATGGACGCAACTGGAAGGTGATCTCAAATATCCTTCCTTATGAAACAGATGGCGATGAAACTGACCTCTTCGTGGAAAATGATACACTTATGGCTTTTTCCCGGGCGGAAGGAGGAAGCAGATTTAAGATGCTCCTCTCTACTTACACTGCCTCCCAGAACCGCTGGGAAACCGTCTCCTCTGAACGTATCATCCAAGCACCCTGTGTGTTTAAGGTGGGAGAAAGAACGATGGTCAGTGGCCGGTACTGCGCTCAGTCGGATGAACGATTCAGGGAATTAGAGAAGGATTGGCATAAGTTTACCCAGGGCACTGCTGCCGAATCTGCTGAGGTAGATCCGGCCCGGGTGGAGGAGTATCATCATGGTCTGCGGACGGGGATATTCCTGCTGGACGGCACCCGCCCACGTCTGGTGATGGAGCTGCTCAGCGCTGGGGATAGCAGCTATACCGGAGTGGTTCGATACGGAAATGAATATGTGATCAGCGACTACTCGATGCACGAGTATTATCCGCCCATCCAGCATCCGGAAGACTGGGTCACCCCGTGTGATATCTACATCTCGAGGGTTCGATTTAACAATTAGGGGAGGCTATATTATGGCTTACATCAGAAATATCAAGAAGATCTATTCTGACGGCAGACACAACGCCTTCACCGACATCGAGATCTGGAAGGGGGCCTACTACGTCACCTTTCGCAGTGACGGAGACCACGCGCGTCCCGACGACTATGGCGATGTGCTCGTGATCCGTTCGCATGATCTGGAATCGTGGGAGGTTTGTCGGCGGCTCAGCGCCGGCGAGGAGCAGGATGATCGCGATCCGGCTCTGTTGGACATGGGCGACGAGCTGGGCGTGTTTTTCTTCTCGGCGTACCCGAAGCAATCCGGGCAACTTCTTTACGAGAAAACAGGTGGAGGGGGACACCGTGTCCAGGCTTGTGCGTCGTTTACCTCCGACGGCATCTCCTGGTCCACGCCCCAGGTGGTCAGGGAGGGATGTTCAATCTGGCAGGTTGAGCGATTCGGGGGCGTCTGCTACGCTTCATTCGGAAGCAAGGGAGCCTTATCAATAGGGAAGTCTCTGGACGGTCGGAATTGGGAGGAAGGTGCAGCGATACCGTTCCCGACCCAACAGACCGTGGAAGCCGGAATATGGGTCACGGAAGACGAGAAGATGCAGCTCGTTGTCCGAATGAGCAAGAACGAAGAGATGGCCTATCTTGCCGAGAGCGAACCGCCGTACACCGACTGGAAGCTGACGAAGCTGAACTACACGGTGCACTGTCCGGTCTTCCGGTCTGTGGGCGACGAACTCTGGGTGGCGGGCAAGACGATTACGGCGCAATTTCCCTCTTCGGTGGCGATCCCGCCGGAGCCGTCGCCGGAGAAGATTGCCTCGTTGACCCGTCAGGACCAGCGTCTAATCAAGACGCCGCAGGATTGGCACACCGCAATCTGGAAGCTGGTGGGGGATCGTTTAGAGCCGATACTGGTGTTGCCCTCCCGTGGCGATTGCGGGTACCCGGGGTTGGTGGTCGAGGAAGATCGCGTGTTGATGAGTTTCTATTCCCAGCACGATGTGGATGAGGGACCGACTCCCAAATCCGGCGAGCACGCCAGTGAAATCTATCTCGCGGAGATTGGGGTGTGATGTGTGAAGAACGAAACGTAATCGGCCGTTCACGTTTCACGCATCACGTTTCACGCCTTACACTTTACGCTCCAGGGTAAGCGTACTAATAATCGTGTCCAGATGCACCACAAACTCCGAAGTAATCTCCAAAATATGCTGAGGCTCCCGATAGGGCACCACGTTCAGCCAGGTGCCGTTCTCCTGCTGTGTCTCCACGAAGTAATCCCCAACCCGGATCATCCAGTCCTGATACTGTTTTTCCCGAGTCGCAAGATACAACAGCGCGGCGCCCCAACCCGTTTTGCACACCTGCGGCACGTCAAATTGTTTGTCCGTGCACCGCATCGCGAAAGACTGATACGCCTTCGCCAGATCCAGATAGTCGGACTTTCCCGTAGCGAGATACAGCCTCACGAGAAAAGCCGCCGCGATGCCCGGCACAAAATACCACTGGCGTTCCGCTTCCCGCTCCACCACGTAGG
>JAGLTZ010000018.1 GCA_023135015.1 Candidatus Latescibacterota bacterium | reverse complement strand
GCCAGAGAACTGGCATCCGGTCGCTTGCGAGATCTCTTGTCAATCTCCGTTCGATACGGCCGAGTGTGAGGTCGGCCAGATACAGGTCCTGGTAACCGTCGAGGCTGAGGCCTGAGAAGAGGATCTTGTCGGGACCGGCGGCGAAACGCACACCTGAGATAGCTATCAGGTCGGAGGAGCCGGGGTCGAAACCTGCTTTCTTGGAGCCGAGAAGTTCCAGCCGTCCATCGTCGCTCCGGATCAGATCCTGTATGTAGACAATGTCGCGGTTGCGGTGCTGTGCAGTGTATATCGCACGGTACCGGCCGTCTCCCAGAGGCCACAGGTCGCCCCCCTCCGTGAGCATGTGGATGCTCTCCGTTTCAGGGGTGTTCTCGCTGGCCAGTTCCACCTGGAGCCCGCTTTCGAGGTCCATGATCAGAATCGTGAAAACATAGTCGTCCTGGTGGGCCTTATAGAAGACCAGCTTTCCGTCCGGGGATACGGTGGGCCACAACTCAGGTGACGCCTTGCTTACTGTGAGCAGGTCCGGGACGTGAGTGCGCCCCACGATCCACGGCTCGTAGTATGCCCTGGCCGCCTGGTGCCACTGTTCGGTGAGCTGATCGAGTTCGATATCCAGCCACCACTCGAGGAGCCGTTCGAAGCTCATCAACTTGTAGGCTTCATCCTCGTAGGCTTTCTTCGCCCTCCGGAGTATCACCTCCGTGGATTTACCGTCCCAGCTGAGCAGCACACCCGTGTCGGGGCGGTAGAAAGCTGGACTGCCGCCGCTGGTGGAGATGATTCGGTACCACTCGCCCTCCAGCTGGATATTCTCCGAATGTGAGACCAGGTGGTCGACCGCGATTCCATCCAGTGAGTCGACCAGACCAAGGGGGGTTTCGGCCAGCCAGCTTCCGGTGGTTTTCACGACAGGTACATCCCTCTCTCCGTGGCGGAGAAAGTACGGCTCGAGGTGTTCCACACCGGGATTGAGCGGATCGTAGCTATCCAGCGTCCGCCGGCGCAGCCAGTTGAAGCTGTGGCGGTTGGGGAAGATGTGGTGCCACTGTGAGAGAAGGTCGTGAATCCTTTCCGCTCCGTATCGGGCTCCTATGTACTGAAGCATGGCGTGACCGAACTTGTAGACCCTTTCCCAATCAGGATAGATTCGCATATCCCTTAAGGTCGGAAGCCGGTCGTTTATGATTCCATCCCGCATGAACATCTCGGTTTCAGGGTCCATGCGGTAGTTGCCGGTGACCGGATCGTGACCCAGTGATTCAAACTCAGCCAGACCTTCAGCGAACCAGACCGTAGGCAGCAGCTTGGAGAGGTCGTTTATACCATGGGATTTGAAAACGTGCTTGAGCTTGTGGATCATATGGATGTGCGTGTTCTCGTGAACGAGTACGTGCAGGAAATCTGCGTTGCTGCCCATGTAAGGGAAGACAACCCGTCCCTTCGTGAACTCGGTGAAGCCCGCCACACCCTCCGGGACGTGTGCTGCGATTGTATTGGTCTGTTCGAAGGTGTGGTGTGAGGTATAGATGATTTTTGGAATGGTCTTCGATTCGGTATACGTTTGCAGGTCGTAATCAAAGATGGCCTGGAAGGTACTGTCGCTTTCTACGATAAGTGTGCGGACCATCCGCGCTATCGGTTCCGCCTTCTGGTAGTAGTAGAGCGTGCTGCTGGGCAGTTCCATCGACCGCCACGTAAGTTTCCACCAGTTCACCTTGTTGCGGGTCCAGGTGAACATCAGCGGCCAGCGGTCCCCGTAGCCGCGGGGTCTGGGGTTCAGGGAAATCCCTGTGGGACTCCCGGGAGCGCGTATCTGTGCGTGTACGGTACAGCCAGTCCGGCCCGTCAGCGCAGCTTGCCCCGTGACCGTTGCACCCGAAATTAGTAGCGCAACGAGCAGGCGGGATAGAGAATATCGAGAGAGCACGGACATACTTATGTATCAATCCATTCTCAGGCGCAATTGAAAGGCTATCTTCCCGATGGCTTGCAGAAAGAAAAACGACCGGAGCCTATGAAGTATTTACACCGGCGACGATCAAACGTCCACAAAGGGGAGCCCGCCCACGAGCCGGCGGCTCCTTCAATATCATCACGCCGGCTGGGGACGGTTGTCTATTTTCTGGGTGTGGCCGGCCTGTTTGTTGTGGGCGCTCTTTTATGGGTCGTGGAGAATGTTCGATTCGAAGATCCTCCCGCCCTGGTCAGGGTGCCGGGCCTGCAGGCGGAGGTGACCGTCGTTCGCGATACCTCAGGAACCTGTCACCTCCATGGCACAAGCTGGGAGGATCTCCTACGGGCCCAGGGTTGGCTCCATGCTCGTGACCGTCTTTGGCAGATGGAGCTGGCCCGTCTGGCGGGTCGTGGTCGGCTGGCGGAGCTGTTCGGGCCGTTGGGACTGTCCGTCGACAAGGTGATACGAACACTTGGACTCCATCTTGCCGCTGCGGCTCAGGTCGAACGCCTTCCAGTCAAGAGCGGGCACCTGCTGCAGCACTACGTCGACGGGATAAATGCCTACCTGGCCTCGGATTACTACCGTCCGCCTCCGGAGCTTTTCCTTCTGGGCTGGACCCCGGAGCCGTGGACCCCTGAATGTTCCGCAGTGATAAACGGATTATTCAGTCTCTCACTCTCCGCAAACTGGGCGCAGGAGACCGTGCGTGCATCGCTGGAAGCGGATTTCGGGACAGAAGAGGTCGCCCTGCTGCTGCCCGACTCCGATGAGGGACCTTATATAGTCACCGGCGCGCCCTCCGGTTCGTCTGGTCGGCAACTGCCCGCACCGGAAGGTACGGTGACCAGTACTGATATCGATTATGGCTTCGTCTCGAGTAGCTGGTCACGGTTGGCAAAGGGAACCCGTATCTTCCGCGAAGTGCTCGGGCTTGGGGTAGGTGGGGTCGGCAGCAACTCATGGGCCGTAAGCGGGAGGCGCTCCCGGTCGGGGAAACCTCTGCTGGCCAATGACCCCCATCTGGCAGCTCAACTGCCTTCCACATTTATCTCAACAGGACTCCACGTCTCCGACCGTCATCTTGTCGGTATCGGCATACCGGGGCTACCTCTGATTATAAGCGGCAGGACGACTACCTTCGCCTGGGGTTTTACGAATACGATGGCTGACAATCAGGACCTGTACATCGAACGCCCTGTAGAAGGAGACCCGGACAGATACTGGTTCCGTGGACGGATGTATCCCTTCGCAGCCCGGTCGGAGACCCTGGCGGTGCGCTGGGCCACGCCGCAGGTGATCGAGGTACGTTCCACCCATCACGGCCCGATTGTTAACGGGGTGCTGGTAGATATGCTGCGTGCCGAGGAGGCGCTGTCCCGAGAGAATCGGGGCGAAGCAGCCGGTAATAGGAGTGATACAAACCATCACGACGTTGCGGGGTGGTTGGAAGGGGCCCCGCCGATTGCCCTAAGATGGACCACCCTGGAGACCGGAGATGAACTGCACTGCATTATCAGCCTTCTGGATGTGGAGGGGTGGGGGGATCTCCGCAAGGTTTTCGAATCATACGGGAGTGCGGGCCAGAATGTGATCTTTGCCGATACGTCGGGATTCATAGGCTACCAGTTCACGGGGAAGATACCGGTGAGGAACGGGTGGGACGGCTCGCGTCCGGTTCCGGGGTGGACCGGCGACTACGAATGGCAGGGATACATTCCGTTTGAACAGCTTCCCCGCCTGGAAAACCCATCGGACGGGATAGTGGTGACCGCCAATAATCGCCCCCTGGCACCAGGAGTTGAACCATTTCTGGGGCGATGGTGGGTGCCGCCGCATCGTGCGCGACGCATATGGGAGAGGCTGGCGGAAATTCCTTTACATACGCCCGAGACCTTCGAGGATATCCAGAGGGATGTGCAGTCGGTCGGTGCCCTGGAGATAATGGATGACCTCTCGCTGCTTCCACCCTCCGGGCCGTACGGGGTGCAGGCAATGGCCATCCTGAACGGGTGGGACGGCAGACTGGGGCAAAGGGGTCCGGGCGCGCTCTACGAAGCGTTCATGGCGGGGTTCTTTCCCATCCTTCTCGAAGATGAGATGGGATCTGACGGCCTGCGTGATTACCTGGTTCTGCTCGAGTTCTACGACGGCCGGTACCCGGTCGTTCGGAAGATGCTGCAAAACCCGGAGGCATCGTGGTGGGACGATGTTCTCACCGAAGAGCCCGAGGGCAGGGAGGCGATACTCGAGCGCCTCTGGCAGCGCGCGTGGAACGAGATATCGGAACGGTTCGGATCAGAGCCGGAGCGGTGGAGGTGGGGGCGTATGCACAGATTGACGCTGCGGCATCCCTTCGGACGCATCTGGTTGTTGAGAGGCCTTTTCAACAGGGGCCCATTCGATATGGCGGGGGGCAACGACACCATCTACAACAGCCACTTCCTGCTCAGCGATCCCTACGCTACCCAGGTTGTTCCTGCCTGGAGACATATAGTGGAACTCTCCTCACCGCCAGTCGCCCGGCAGATCCTCCCCTCGGGCAACTCAGGCCATTTCCTCTCACCCGGCTACGATGACCATCTGGATGATTGGCTGGCGGGCCGGACACGCCCGGCGGCCACAACCTGGGCACAGGTGCTAGAGGCCGAGGTCCGCCGCATGCTTATGCTCCCTTAGTACACCGCTCAGGGCAGGCGTTCATCCAGTAGCAGGAGGGCCTGCAGGAGGACGTCCGCGCTGGCGACGGTATCTTCGATGCGGGTGAATTCCGCGGGTGTGTGGCTGAGGCCGCCCACACTCGGAGCGAAGATCATGCCCATGGGGGCTATCGCCGCCACCGACTGGGCATCATGCCCCGCGCCCGACGGCATCACTTTATGGCGGTAGCCGTATCGGCCTGCTGCGTCAAGGAGAGCCTGCATCACGGTCTGATCCGCCGGGGCGGGAGGGATCTGAGCCAGGGTTCTCCAGGCCACTTCGACATCCTCCTCCCGGGCGATCGTGTCGAAATGTTCATGCAGGTTGCTCAGTGCCCTCCAGAGCACGAGGTGGCTTGGATCACGGATGTCAATGGTGAAGCGGACCACTGAAGGGATGACGTTGGGAGCTCCGGGCTCCGTCTCCAATCTGCCGACCGTACCCACAAGGTTACCCCCCAGCCGGAGTACTTCTTCACGCACACCGGTGATCATCCGCGCCGCCGCCGCCATTGGGTCCCGTCGGTCCGCCATGCGGGTCGTGCCGGCGTGATTGGCGACGCCGGTGACGGTGATCTCGTATTCGTCGAGCGCGACGATGCCCTCCACCACCCCTATCTGCAACCCCTCCCGTTCAAGGACGCGGCCCTGCTCGATGTGCACCTCCAGATATGCCGCGATCTCTCCCTCCGCCCGACGGGCCCGGTCAATATCGTCGGGATCCAGATCCATTTCCCGCAGTACCTGTCGGAGGGTTCGCCCGCCGTATTGTCTGTTCAGGTCGTCGTCGTTAAGCATTCCAATCCAGCCACGACTGCCCACCAGACCTCCCTCCTCATCGCTGAAAGAGACGATTTCCAGTGGATGTCTGAGGGATATATCCAGATCGCTGATGGCGTGCACGAGTTCCAGCGCAATCATCAAGCCCAGCGCCCCATCGAATCTGCCCCCTTCAGGTACGGAATCGAGGTGTGAGCCGATCACCAGGGACGGTTTGCCGGGATCGGTTCCAGGGAGTGTTCCTATGATGTTTGCGATTGGATCGATTCGTATAGTGAGGCCGGCCGCTTCAAGCTTTGAGATAAACCAGCGACGGGCCTCCAGATCGGCGACCGAGAAAGCGGTCCGGTTTATCCCACCGGTTTCTGGGTTCCTGCCGATCTCGCCGAGAGTGAGCAGCGTGCTTTCAAGGCGGGCACGGTCAACGTGCGGAAGGCCGTCTGGGGTGCGGTAGGCTCCCCTCGTCTGCATATCAGCACTTCCTCCTGGAGCCATTATACCTGTAGCGACCAGAAGTGCCCAGGCTCCCGGCAACCAGTGCCGATTCATCTTCTTCCCCCCGATCAGCCCCGCCGGCCGATTACCAGCCCGAGTTCGGCTGCTGCCGCTGTCTTGATTAGATCTCCTATAATGAAGGGCCAGAAGCCGGCTGCGGCCGCCCGGCCCGGGTTCAAGCCAAGGAGAAGAGCCAGCCAGGCTGTTCCTGCCGCCAGTATAAGTAGTCCGGATATCAGAATGGCGGGATAGACGCGGGATCTCTTTAAATCTCTGCCCGCCAGCATGCCCGCCAGGTAGGCCGCTGGTGGACAGGCCAGCAGGTAACCCGCCGTCGCGCCGGTCAGGTGAGCCAGGCCCGCCCCTGAGCCCGAAAAGACCGGAAGTCCCATGGTACCGATAGCAAGGTAGAAACCCATGGAGAGTGCGCCCCACCCGGGACCGAGTACAACGCCGGCCAGAAGAACGAAAAAAGTCTGAAGTGTTATTGGCACCGGAGTGAACGGGAGGGGGATTCGAACCTGTGCGCTGAGAGCTGTGGCGATGGTGAACGCGGTCACCCATACTGCGATCTCCGCCATCCGGCTGCGGGTCAGAGGTTTGGTTGCGGCGCGTGAAAGGATTCCTGTCTGCATTGGTCCTCCTCAATAAATAAAACCGGAATTATACTGAAAGCTAGTGAGCCCGATTCGCGCGTGTCAATGTCTACTCCTTGTAGATAGTTACCGGACGGGGACTCATTAGTGTCCCAATGAATGTGCACTTTACAATATTAGACAGGAAGGTACGCTGATTGGGATGACCTCCCTTCCGGGGGAGGTTAAACGACCGAGGTTATTGTCCATGTCACGGTCTCACAGTTTCATACTGGTTTTTCTGGGTTGCCTGGTTATAGCTCTGCCGGCCGGCTGCGTGAAACGGGTTTATGAGGCACCAGGGCTGACGCCGGGCAGCACTCTCGCGGTCGGAAGCGACATGAGGGTCGAAACTTTTCAGGTGGATGACTGGGAGGTAAGGGTGTTCCAGATTCCGCTGACCGAAGGCAACAGGCGGCGTTACCAGTTTATTGTGCTCAGGCGAGGCGTCCACGACCACAATTACTTACTTGAACAGCTGGAGGACGGGACCTGGGCGTTGCTCGAGAGAAGATCGGACGGAATATCGACTACACGGAAGACTTACCCTGTGGAGCCCGATTATGCAGCTGTCAGAGCCGAAGTAGTGGGGTTGCTCCGCGGCGGGAATTGAGAGGCTATCCATGCGTTATCGTCTGATTGCACTTGCGGTCACCCTCGCAGGGTTTCTGGTGATCAACTATTCTGGCAATGAAAAGGGTCAGGCTCTGATTCTCGACCCGACAGTGGCTGGTGAGGGCTCGGGCGCAGCTGGTGGGGTTGAGAGCCTGAAGCTGGCGATTCAGGCACAGGCGCAGATCAGACAGGCACTGATCGAGGCCAGAGCCATGCTGGATACTCTGGACGCAATAGGCATCCAAACAGAGAATTCCGATGACCTGCGCGAGAAGAACCGTGCGGGCCTCGAGAGATTCGAGCAACTGCGCATGTCTTATCTGCTCAGTCAGATCCTGTGGCGCCAGACGATGATTAACCTTGTGTGGGCGGTCTTCTCTACGGCGATACTGCTTCCGATCGCGCTCTTTCTGGATAGACGACTGGTGGGGGTGGGTTTTGAGCCCATTGATTCCTAACCGATGAGCCAGATCCGCAAACTCCTGCTTCTGCTGACTTTTATATTCACACTGTTCACTGTTGGGACGGTCGGGTACGTGGTTCTGGAAGGAGCCTCGTTTCTCGACGGCCTCTACATGACCGTCATAACACTGGCGTCGGTGGGGTACCGCGAGGTCGTACCGCTTAGTACACAGGGTAAGATTTTTACAATATGCCTTATCACCTTAGGCGTCGGTACCGTCAGCTTTACGATTTTCACAATCGGCGGGATCGTGGTTGAAGGCCGGGTTCGGATGATACTGGGGAGGAGACATTTGGAACGGCAGATAAAAGCACTGAGCAACCACTACATCGTATGCGGCTTTGGACGTATGGGAAGGGTGCTCGTACAGCAGCTGGCCCGTGAGGATGTAGCCTTGGTCGTGATTGAGAACAGAGAGGATAAGCTGCAGATGCTGGCCGCGACTGACTATCTCTACGTGGCCGGTGATGCTACGACCGAAGACGCGCTTGAGGCGGCCAATATACGAAAGGCCAAAGGACTTATTACGACGGTGGCCTCCGACGCCGACAACCTTTTCATAACCCTCTCGGCACGCGGTATGAATCCGGAGCTGTTCATTATGGCCCGGGCGTTCGACGAGCGCAGTGAAGGGAAGTTGCTGCTGGCTGGCGCCAACCGGGTCGTGGACCCGTACAGGATCGGGGGGATGCGTCTGGCCCACGCGATCCTCAGACCGGCCGTAGTGGAGTTCGTTGAACTCGCGACGCACCGTGCACACCTCGAACTGGAAATGGAGGAACTGCTCGTGGGGGCCGGCAGCCCGCTGGTCGGGGTGGCGCTGAAGGAATCTCAGGTACGAACACGGTTCGGGCTCATGATTATAGCGATCAAACGCACCGACGGCTCCATGCTGTTCAATCCGCCCTCAGAAACGGTTATCAAAAGTGGGGATGTTCTGATCACTATCGGGAAGACGGAGGACCTTAAGAAGCTGGAATCGCTGGTGGGTGCCTCCCCTACAACTTCGGTCTGAGAGGACTCTTCAGCTCAAGCCTCAGATCCTGGGCCGGCAGGTACTGCGCTACAAGCACCCGGCTCGTGCATTCGATCATATACTCTATCTTGCCGGCCATACCAGCTACCTCCAC
>JAGLTZ010000179.1 GCA_023135015.1 Candidatus Latescibacterota bacterium | reverse complement strand
TGCTGCACATGGAGATCGTGCAGGAGCGCCTCTACCGCGAGCACAACCTGGAAATCATCGCCACCGTTCCCAGCGTGGAGTACCGGGTGCACACAACCGACGGCAGTGTGCTGGAGATTGACAACCCTTCGTTGCTGCCCACACCCCAAGAACTCAAGTTCATCGAGGAACCGTACGTGCGGGCGCACCTGACAACCCCCCAGAGCTACATCGGCAACCTGATGTCTCTCTGCCAGGACCGCCGGGGTGAGTATGTAAATATGGAGTACATCGGTGGTGACCGGGTCAGGATAACCTTCAACCTGCCGCTCAGTGAGATCATCTTCGATTTCTACGACAGGCTGAAATCGGTCAGCCGCGGCTATGCCAGTCTCGATTACGAGCTGGAGCAGTGGCGTCCCAGCAACATGCAGAAGTTGGATATCCTGCTCAACGGCGAGCCGGTGGATAGCCTCAGCATGATTGTGCATGCTGATAAGGCGTACAGTTGGGGACGGCAGCTCACCAGGCGCCTGCGTAAGCTGATACCCCGGCAGCTCTTCAGCGTAGCTATCCAGGCGGCCATCGGTAATAAGGTCATCGCGCGCGAAACCGTGAGCGCCCTTCGTAAGAATGTCACCGCCAAGTGCTATGGAGGTGATGTAACCAGGAAGAGGAAGCTGCTCGAGAGACAGAAAGAGGGAAAAAAGAGAATGAAAGCGGTCGGGAACGTGGAAATTCCTCAGGAGGCCTTCCTGGCCTTTCTTTCCATGAAGGATGAGGATTAACCGTGCTCGTCCTTCTTCTATGCGCTGCAGAAGCCGAGGCCGAACGGGAGCCGAGGTCACCACTTCGCGAGACGGTCGAACTGGTCGTGTTCGCCGTGGTGATCGCCCTAGTGCTGCGAATCTTTGTGGTTCAGGCTTTCCAGATTCCCACGGGATCGATGGAAGATACGCTTTTGGTGGGAGACTTCATCCTGGTGGATAAGATTACGTACGGGCCGCGGGTAAATGTCGGTATCATCGCCGGCCGGCTGCCCGGACTGAGGAAGCCGCGCACCGGTGATATCATTGTCTTCAAATATCCTATTGATCCTTCCAAGGATTTCGTCAAGCGTCTGATTGCCGGGCCCGGCCAGACCGTGCACATCGTTGACCAGAAGGTCTATGTCGAAGGTGAGCTCTTCCCCGACCCACCCAAGAGCAAGCATGTAGATCCGACAATACTGCCGGGGGCCTACTCGCACAGGGACAACTACGGGCCGGTCGTCGTCCCCGAAGGGAACTACTTCTTCATGGGTGACAACCGGGAGAACAGCAAGGACAGCAGGGAGTGGGGTTTCGTGCCTGAGGAGAATATCAAAGGGCGGGCGCTCATCATCTACCTCTCCTGGGATACGGATCCGACAATTCCCTGGTTCAACCTGATCCAGAAGATTCGATGGAGCCACCTCTTAAGGCTGGTGCGCTAAATCCGGATCGTGTGGCCGCGCTGCTGGCCGGACTCGATGACAGGATAAAGCACCTCTACCTCCACCTGCCGTTCTGCGAGCGCATCTGCCCCTACTGTGATTTTTCGACCGCCGTCGGTGCCGGCGCCGATATACAGGGCTTCGTCGGTTCACTGGAGAAGGAGGCTGATCTCCTCGGCAGGTCCGGGGTCCTCTCCTTTCTTGAACCTCAGGATGGAACGCTCTACCTGGGTGGGGGCACACCCTCCTGGTTCGAGCCGGACGTTCTGGCTCATCTTCTGTTATGGATAAATACGGTCTGCGGGAGGGGCTGGATAGAAGCCACGCTCGAAATGAACCCTGAGCACGCTGACCAAGAACGCCTGCGCGTGCTGCAGAAGGGGGGTATTAACCGACTCAGCCTTGGCGTTCAGAGCCTCGATCGGGGGGTGCTGAGGAGGTTGGGTCGGGTGCACACCCCGGATGAGGTTCTCGATGCCGTAGCTGGGGCGCGGGCCGTGGGTTTCGCGATATCCATAGACCTTATCTTCGCCGTTCCCGGTCAGGATCGGCAGGGGTGGTGCTCGGATGTGGAAGGGGTCCTCGCCCTGGAGCCCGATCACATCTCTATCTACAGCCTGACCTACGAGCCCGGAACCCCCTTCACCCGCTGGCTCGGAAGCGGGCGGATAGAGGCACTCGATGATGACTGGCAGGCGGAAGCGTACAGATGGGCAGCGGAGAGTCTGAGATCCGAGGGCTATGAACGCTACGAGGTGAGCAATTTCGCCAGACCGGGCCGGGCCTCCATCCACAACCAGGCATACTGGGACGGATCATCCTATCTGGGGATGGGGCCGTCCGCACACAGCCTTCTAGGGCCCGTCCGCACCGCCAACCACTTCAGCCTCCGGCAGTGGTCGGCAGCCCTGATGGAAGAGAACCGGGTCCCGTGGGAGAGTATAGAGGCACTTGACGATCTGGACGTGGCGCGGGAGCGGGTCCTGCTGGGACTGAGGACATCAAAGGGGCTCGACCTGGAGAGTCTTCCCTCTCAATACAGGCAGAAGGTGGCCGAACGTGCTGGGGAACTGGTCAGGGAAGGCCTGGCCGGATGGAGGGATGATTCGACCCTCGTTCTTACAGACAGGGGCATACTTCTGGCGGATCTCGTGGCGGTCAGGGTAGCTCCGTAGGGGCGCTATTCGACGATTGTCGGGTATTCGGGCCCAGTTGATGGATCTGCCGGCGATTCCGGGGGTACGACGGCTGATCTGATCGCCGGTTCATCGGCCAGTCCAACAAGGTCCCGATATGCGCAGGTGACAGCGGCGAAACTCAGCGGGATGGTTATCAGCAACCCGATCCCAAAGAAGAGCAGGCCTGCACAATTAATTACAAATAGTACCAGGGCGAAGAGTGCGAATTCGAGGTAGTCGCGCGATGCCTGTTTCCGGCTTGCCTCCATTGCTTCCCAGAAGTCGAGCCCGCGATCAACGATGAAGAGGAACGTGAAGAAGTAGATACCTTGAAGGAAGAGACCCGGAATGAAGCAGAATAGATAGCCTGCTCCGATGAATACCGTCATCACCAGCATTGCCAGGGTTGCGACGATATACTTGTTGAATGCCTGGAACAGGTCCCCGATCAGAGGTCGACCGGTTCGCATGTGGTTGGAGGTCATCAGGAAGAACCCCGCCTTCATTGGCCCTGCAATGGCGAGCCAGATGACAGCGTGGATTTTATAGGCGACGAGGTTGATGGCAACGAAAATAAGGGCAGCTATCACGTAGCCGATCAGATCATCACGGATGTGCCTCCAGCCCTCGACTATCCACCGGCCCAGATCCATACTGATTTCCTCTGACTCCCCGCCACTACCGGCCTCTCCGCCTTTAAAGCTCTCTCTACCGGCACTATCCGAAGGCGCCTCGGATCCGGCGGACGGCTCATCAGCCCCGGAGCGCTCGGCGCCCGGAAGGGAGAAGTCGGGGGTGTCCTGTGGGTTATCGGGATCAGGCTCTGTGCCTGGTTCTTCCTGTCTCTGATCGTCAGTCATGGCTTTTAGTGCACCGTTCCGCAATTATAGAGCAGTGTACTAAGCTATACGCCATTAAGTTCCGCGAAGTTTCGGAAGAAGCTTTTCTAGTGGTTGGAACCTGTGCACAGTCCATAATCTAGTACCCATCCGGAAACTCTTGATGGGTACTAGCCTAAGGGCGATCCTTCAACCTACACCAGGAGACACTCGTGAATCTTCCCGACGCTCTTGTCCGTGAGTCGGACAGCAAGATCCTCTATTACATCCTCGACGGTCTCGGGGGCACCACCGATACCGATCGGGGCATGACAGAGCTGCAGGCGGCGGCGACCCCGGTTTTCGATGATCTCGCCCGGTGCAGTGAAACAGGTCTCATGGTGATGGTGCTTCCCGGGATACCCCCCGGCAGCGGCCCGGGACACTTCGCTCTGTTCGGGTACGACCCGATCGAGAACAACATCGGGCGGGGAGTACTGGAGGCGGCGGGCATCGATTTCCCGCTGCACGATGGCGATATAGCCATCCGGGTCAACTTCGCTACCGTAGATGGGGACGGGAAGATCGTCGACCGGCGGGCCGGGCGCATCCCGACAGAGGAGTGCGAACGCCTCTGCAAAATCCTCACAGGAGTGGTGGATCTGGGCGAAGTGGAGGTATTCATAAAGCCGGTAAAGGAGCACAGGGCCGTAATAGTACTACGTTCCACAGGTGAAGAGCTGCATGACGGCATCGCGGATACCGACCCCCAGGCGACCGGGGTGCCGCCCCTGGATCCGGCGGCCCAGCACCCGGAAGCCCAGAGAGTTGCAGACATGCTCGTGCAGTTGCTGAAACAGGTGAGAGAGCCTCTGGCTGCTGCCGGCGAACCCGCCTACTTCCCGCTGCTGCGGGGGATAGCCCGCCACCGGGCCTACCCGAGCATGCTGGAGCGCTACGATCTGCGCAGCCTGGCTGTTGCCACGTACCCGATGTACAAGGGCATAAGCCGGCTGCTTGGGATGGACGTCCACGAGGGTGCGAAGGATCTCGGCGGTCAGCT
>JAGLTZ010000178.1 GCA_023135015.1 Candidatus Latescibacterota bacterium | reverse complement strand
GGGTCGAAGAGGTAGACAAAGCGGAACAGGGGATACTCTGCATCCCGAGAGGAAAGGAAAGTGAGATGAGAAGCAGGATTTTCGCTCTGGCCGGCGCCGTTCTACTGGTGGCTGCAACCCCGAATGCGGCCTTCACACAGATAGGACAGGGCAGGCAGATCATAATGGGCAGTCTGGACCTCACCGATGCCCAGAAGGCCCAGCTCGAGCAGATGCAGGAGCAGCACAGAGCTGAGGCTGCGGAGGCAAGAGCAGAAATAATCAAAGCGCGTGCGGAGGTTCAGAGCATGAGGGCACAGCCCGATACTGACCTGAATGCTCTCCAGAGGGCCATGAACAGGCTCTCTGAGCTGGAGAACGCACATATGATCCAGGCAATGAAGAACAGAGAGGCCTGCAAGGATGTACTGACAGAGGAACAGAGGGAGCAGCTGGGTTCCGCGCGCGGTGCGGGGGCATATTTCTTACTTAGCACCCGTTTCGGTTATGGCCGTGCATCTTTTGGTCGGGCAGGAAGCGGTATGCGCGGAAGAAATCCCCGCAGCATGAGGGGTTTCGGCCGCGGAATCCAGCCACGGGGCGGGTGGGGCATACCGCCGGGCGCCGGGGCAGGTTTCTACCGTGGCGGTTGGGGAAACCCCGCCTCTCTCCGGATGGAAGGACATTGGGGCAATGTAGACCTGAGAACTAACTGGATGAGGGCACGCATGCAACGCCCCGGCAGAGTAATACCGCCCCCGCCTCCCATCGACTGAACCCGGTTCGTCCGGAAACCGGATGGCCGTTAAGAGTCCTCTGGGTTCTCCGCGTCCAGATCCCTCACTGTGAGGTTTTCGGCGGCAGTGGGCCCGTACCAACGCCATGAGGAGGGTGGGGGGTTCTGGCTGAGACTCTTGCTCCAGATGGCGTATGTCAGTACAGCCTCGTTAGCCTGACGGAGCCTGTCGCTGAGGATAGATGCAGCCTTGTTGGCTATCTTAATACCAAGGTGAGGGGCCTCCCGAACCAGGCGTTCGTAGTTCTCCTTAGTAATAGCAATAGTCCGGGTAGGTTCTACAGCCTCCACGCTGCTGGTATGAGGTCCCTCATCAAACATCGACGCCTCACCTATTATCTCTCCTCGGCGCAGGGTCGCCAGCACTATACCTACCTCTTCGCTGACCACTTTGATTACATGTACCTCACCTTCAAGGATCAGCTGGATACCCTTCCGACTCAGATCTTCTGAAAAGATCGGACCCTCACCCGGTTTGTAGTGAAAGGTTTCAAGGAAAGGTATGAGCTGCCTCAGCTCGGCCGGCGTGTAGCCGATAAAAAAGTCTAGAGGTATCAGGTCCTCTACCTGTAAGCTTGTCGCGTAGTTGTCTTTCATGGAGGTCAGTATAGCAGTTCCTATGAATTTGGTCCACAATCCCCGAATCCACGGAGGAGTCATTGGATAACCTCAGCCTGGATGCCACAGCGCTTTCGATCATGGTGCAGGCCTCAGGGCTTGCCACGCTCATGCTGATGCTTCGAGAGTTCCGAAAGGATGAAAAGGAGCTTAACGCAGAGGAGCTGCAGGGCCTGGTGATTGCCTACCGCTATCATTACCAGGTGGCGCTCGACCTGATGCTGGAGGCTATGAGGGAAGAAGTCGAGTGATCTTCCCTTGCGCGAAGTCATAACAATCTTTTCCATAAGGGCGCACTTCAGCAGGATGGTGTCTGGCTTGACAGGACTCACCGGATGCAGCTGAGCGAACAGCAGAAGAACCTCCTCAACGGGCTGGGTATAGTCGTCTGTCTCTACTTTTTTCTGGTAGGGATCAAGGGTATAGGTGGGGCGTTCAAGCTCTTCGGCGGGGACATTGCGGAACAAATCCTCCTTACCACATCGAACCCCTTTACCGGGCTTTTCATCGGGATTCTCTCTACCGCCCTCATGCAGAGTTCGTCCGCCACAACTTCGATAGTAGTCGGCATGGTCGCAGGAGGGGCGATATCAATCCAGGGCGCAATCCCGATGATCATGGGTGCAAATATGGGGACGACGGTGACCAACACCATTGTATCGCTTGGTCACATCACGAGAAGGCAGGAGTTCCGTCGCGCCTTTTCCGTCGGCACCGTCCATGATTTCTTCAACTTCATCGCTGTTCTCATTCTCTTCCCGCTGGAGCTTTCCACAGGACTGATATCCCGGCTGAGCACGTCACTTGCTACGGTCTTCAAGTCTGTCGGCGGTCTGAAAGTGGCCGATCCCCTGAAAATAGTGGTCGAGCCTGTGGTGGATTTGCTGGAGTCGTTAGTATTCAACAATCCGTGGCTGATGCTGCTTCTGAGCATAGGGATTTCTTTCTACATGCTCTATTTGATCGTAAAACTTCTGCGATCGCTGGTGCTCGAGAAGATCGAAGCCTTTTTCAACACATATATTTTCAAGACCGCTCTGCGTGGATTCCTCTTTGGTGCAGTCCTGACCTTCACGGTGCAGAGCAGTTCGGTCACCACATCGCTGGTTGTCCCACTGGTGGGAGCGGGGGTTCTGACAATCTACCAGGTCTTCCCCTATACAATCGGTGCGAACATCGGCACAACGATCACCGCGAACCTGGCAGCTCTTTCCACGGGGAACGTTCTGGCCCTTACCGTTTCTATCGCCCACTTGATCTTTAATGTACTCGCGGGGCTTATTATCTGGCCCGTTCGTGCCATAAGACATATTCCTATCAATGCCGCAGAGGCCTTGTCGCGGCTCGCTGCAAGGAATAGGCTGATTCCGATAATATTCGTCCTTGTGATCTTCTATCTTCTGCCGATCATCGTGATTCTCCTGGGAGGAAGGGGTACCCATGCTTAAGGAACTGTTTGCCATTTTCAAAGAGGGTGACCTGTACAGCCAGGCACTCGACGAGAGCTACGCGATGCTGGATATCTCACAGAAGATGTTCCTTGCTTCGGTCGAATCGCTCCGTAGGTCAGACAGCGCTGAAGTAGATCTTGATATCTACGCGGCTGACAAGAAGATCAATGCCTTCGAGCGCGACGTGCGCCGTAAGGTTATGACCCACCTGGCCATAAGCGGGAAGGCGGAACTTACTTCGGGACTTGTTCTGGTGAGCATCGTGGTGGACATAGAGAGGGTCGGCGACTATTCCAAGAATATCTACGATCTGGCCGTGCACCACCCGGCAAAACTTCTGGCTGGAAGTCTGGAAGAGGATGTAACGGCTGTAGAAGCAAGGGTCAAGGAGATGCTTGACCGGGCGATATTCTGCTTCAAGAACGCCGACCAGAAGCTGGCCAGGCAGCTGATGACCGAATACAAAGAAGCGGTTTCGAAGCGGTGTGACGAGCTGACTTTTGACCTCGTGGAGGGAAAGCACCCCGATATCGAGACGCCCGATCAGGTTACGGTGGCTCTCTACCTGCGCTTTCTGAAGCGGATCGGGGCCCACTCCCGAAACATGATCACTTCGGTCGTGAATCCCTTCGAGCGGATCGGTTATCCGGAGTAACCCCTCGCGCCTCCTTAGCTTTCCCGTGCTTGAAAATGAGGTGCCTGCGGTTTAGGTTCCATCAAGGAGAGAAGGAGGGAAGATTATGTCAGAGGGCAGCCGTCGCCGCTCCTGGGCGGAACCTTTCAAGATAAAGGTTGTTGAGCCGGTTCGAATGACCACGCACCAGGAACGCCGCGAGGCACTGGACGAAGCGGCGTGGAACACTTTTTTACTCAAAAGCAGAGACGTTTACATTGACCTGCTGACCGACAGCGGGACAAGCGCCATGTCCGATCACCAGTGGGCGGGGATGATGGTGGGGGATGAGGCGTATGCCGGGAGCGAGAACTTCTACCACCTAGAGCGGGCGATACAGGAGACATACGGATATCCTTATATGGTCCCTACACACCAGGGAAGGGCCGCCGAGCACATCATAAGCCAGATTCTGATTTCAGATGGGGACATAATCCCGGGCAACATGTACTTCACGACCACGAAGCTGCACCAGGAGCTGGCCGGGGGCACTTTTGTGGATGTGATCGTTGACGAGGCCCACGATCCTGAAAGCGAGCATCCCTTCAAGGGGAACGTCGACCTGAACAAGCTGGAGGCGCTGGTCGATGAATATGGAGTCGACCGTATTCCTTTCATCAGCCTGGCCACCACCGTGAACATGGCGGGAGGCCAGCCGGTCAGCCTGGAGAACATCAAGGAGCTACACGCCTTCTGTTCCAGCCACGGCATTCCCATATATCTCGACAAGACACGGGTAGCCGAGAACGCCTATTTCATTAAGGAGCGGGAACCGGGTTACTCCGATACAAGCGTTCAGGAGATAGTGCAGGAGATCTGTTCCTACACAGAGGGAGCCTGGATGAGCGCGAAGAAGGACGCGCTTGTGAACATCGGCGGCTACCTGGTCCTCCGTGACGAGGAGGTCTTCGAGCAGGCCAGGAACATGGTTGTGGTCTATGAGGGGTTGCACACTTACGGAGGTCTTGCCGGCCGTGATATGGAAGCCATGGCTCGGGGCATGGTAGAGTCGGTGGATGAAGAGCATATCAAAGCGAGGGTGGGCCAGGTTATCTACCTGGGTAACAAGATCGCCTCCGAAGGGGTCCCGATCGTAAAACCGGTGGGGGGACACGCCGTATTCCTGAATGCCAAAGCTTTTCTGCCGCACCTCGACCAGGAGGAGTACCCTGCACAGAGACTGGCGGCGGAGATATATCTGGAGGGAGGCGTGCGCAGTATGGAGCGCGGGATAGTCTCAGCCGGACGCGATGAGAAGACAGGTGAGAACCTCCGGCCCAATCTTGAGCTTGTGCGGCTTACCCTGCCGCGTCGCGTATACACACAGGCTCACATGGATGTAACGGCCGAGACAGTCTGGGAGGTGTGGGACCGCCGCGATTCCATCAAGGGTCTGGAGATGGTCTATGAACCGAAATACCTGAGGTTCTTCCAGGCCTGTTTCAAGCCTATCGAGTGAGAGTCAGAACCATTGATACAAGGGTTTCCGTGCAGTCTGTCATCAGAGCGAGGAATGTGATATGAAGGAAGACTGGGACCGGATTGCGATAATCATCGCCGGCGGCATCGGAGAGCGGTTCTGGCCCCTCTCCCGTCTGCTCAGGCCGAAGCAGCTTCTTCCATTCGGGCCAGGGGGTGCAACGCTGCTGGAGGACACTGTTAAGCGCATAAAGCCCCTGATTCCTCCCGAGTCGATCTATATCGTGACCGGACGGATGCTGCAGGAACCTATCCGGGCGGCAGGGCTGGCGGTGCCCGCTGATAATGTGATCGCCGAGCCGGCCAGGAGGAATACCGCCGGCGCCCTGGTTTTTGCCTCATCCTATCTGCTGGCCCGGCGTGGAGGTGTTGCCCGCGAGGCGATACTGGCGATCCTTCCGGCCGATCACCTGATCGAAGACGCCGAAGCGTTCCGTGCCGACGTCTCAATAGCAATGGATGTGGTGGCCGAGAGAGGGGGCCTTGCCGTCATCGGCATACCCCCCGCACGTCCCGAAACCGGTTACGGCTACATTGAGCTGGCGGAGGAGGATGCGAGGAATGTGGAGGATGAGACGACCCCCACGGCACTGCGCGTTGCTGCATTCAAGGAGAAACCCGACGCCGGCACGGCGTCACGATATGCCACCTCAGGCCGCCACTTCTGGAACTCAGGCATGTTCTTCTGGCGGATGAACGATTTCCTCGATGAACTGAGGACTGCCGCCCCCGATCACTTCAATGTGGTGGAGCCGTTGGCTCTGGCTCTGCGGGAGGAGAAGGAAGAAGAGGCGAAGAGCCTGTTCGAGCGGCTGGAAGATATTTCCATCGACTACGTGTTGATGGAGCGGGCGAGGAAGGTATGGATGATCCCGGCAGCATTTTACTGGGACGACATGGGAGCCTGGGACTCACTCCGCAGGGCGGGTGAGATGGACGCTGAAGGGAATGTCGCGTTGGGCGACTCGATCAGGGTGGATACCCGTGACTGCATCGTGGTAAATGATGCGGGGGGCGAAGCAATCTCGGTGGCCCTGGTCGGGGTGGAGGGACTTACCGTTGTGGTCACCGACGACGGGGTTCTGGTCAGCCGTACCAACAGGGTGCAGGATGTGCGCGAGGCCGTGAAGCTGCTGAAGGAGAAGGGGAGCCCGCATGTGTAGGAGGGGGGCCGGACCCTACAATCCGCCGCCCCCCCGCAGTTTGCTTTCTATCTGCTCCAGCAGGCTCTTAAGCCTTTCCATCGCCGCGCCATATTCAGCCCAGCGTCCTCCCCGCAGGTGCTCCTGCGCCTCCCTGTAAGTCGCAAGAGCCCGGGAGGCCATCTCCGCCGGCACGAGCACCACCTCTTCTTCCCCGCCGGGGCGAGTGACGGTTACCGGGATTGCCGCCGGCGCTTCGGCAGTAATTTCCGCCCCGAGCAGTGCCTGAAGACCGCTCTGGAGGTTCTCCGCCATGATCACTTGTGGCCCGTATGAGAGGATGACCCGCTTCAGTTCTGGCAGTTCGCTCCGCTCGGCCCGCAGGTAGAGCGGCTCGACGTATATAAGGCTCTCTCCCACCGGGATGACAAGCAGGTTGCCCCTGAGGACCTGGCTGCCCTGCTGGCTCCACAACGTGAGTTGCTCGCTGATCACCGGATCCTGGTCTATCCTGGCTTCTATCTGCATCGGACCGTAGATCAGCTCCTGCTTAGAGAACTTGAATAGAAACAGCTCCCCGTAGTGTTCCGGATCGCAGCGTGCCGCCAGCCACGCCACCATGTTGTCCTTGCCGAACGGGGTAAACGGGAGCATCAGGATGAATTCCGGCTTCTGGGCCTCGGCCATGGTGAGGACGACGTAGTAGGACTCCATCTGGATCCTGTCCCCCTCGTATATCTCGGCAGGACGTATCCAGAGGTCCTCCTGATTGTAGAAGACCTCCGGGTCCTCCATGTGGAAAGCGCACCACTTCTCCACTTGCAGCTCGAAGAGGTCCATGGGATAGCGGATGTGCGCCCGTACGGAAGCAGGCATTTCATCCATCGGGCGGAAGAGAAGGGGGAAGATCTCACCGAGTGCATTTGTGATCGGATCGGGTTCGGCCAGGTAGTACGTCACCGTCCCGTGGTAGGCATCGATGACCACCTTGACGCTGTTGCGGATGTAGTTTATCCCGCCGATGGATGGATCGGAGTAAGGCAGCCGCCGGGTTACCGTATAGGCGTCCAGTATCCAGAAGAGCCGGCCATCGGCCACGACCAGGTAGGGGTCTCGATCGTATTGGAGGAAAGGCGCTATCTTCTGCACCCTCTGGCGGACCAGACGGTTCTCCATCAGTCGGGTCTGGCGTGTAGGATACTCACTGATGAGCATCTTCAGATGGCCGTACTTAAGTGAGTATGCCATCCGGCGCAGGATGCCGCCGATGGGTACCCCGCCTGTTCCCTCGTAGGTTGTGTAGGCATTGGTGTCACCGGATACGTAGTCGAATTCCTCTTCGGTGGTTTTGACAAGGACGTAATTGGAAGTCAGTTCGCCGTAATAGATTTCGGGTCGTGTAACCTCAATCCCCCAGTCACTGCGCGGTGGAATATCTTTAAGGAAGAAGACCGGCATCCCCTCCTCTGTTACCTCATTCACCGGGCTCATGGCCACACCGTAGCCGTGCGTGTACTTCAGGTGGCGGTTCACCCACGTCTGCGCCTGTGAAGGGAGCCTGTTGGAATCGAGCTCCCTTGGCGCCAGCAGCACCTGCCGGTATTCGCCATTGACCATATAGCGGTCGACGTCGGGGTTCTGGAACCTGTAATAGAGCCTTATCTCCTGGAGCTGGCTGTAGGTCTGTCGCAGAGGCCGCCAGTCCCACAACCTGATGTTCTGGAAAGTGCCGCTGTAGCGATCGAGTGCATCTGCGTTCAACCCCAGAGTAGCCGGAAAATCCTGCTCGGTAACGCGGTCGAGTCCGTATCCCAGTCTTGTGTACTTTATTGCGTACTCGATATAGGGACGCTCTTTGGTGACTTCGTTCGGCTCGACGATGAACTGCTGGATGGCTGCAGGATAAAGAGCGGTGACGAGGATGAGAAGTGCCAGGTAGCTTCCCGCCGCGTAGAGCGGGATTCTGACATCCTTCTTCCACAGCCCGAATACCATCGCACCGAACAGCAGCACCGATATAAAGATCATTATCCTGAAGGCGAGGAGGTCGGCGTGGTGGTCTGTATAGGAGGCGCCGAAGACTACCCCGCGCTCAGAGTAGAGCAGGTTGTATATCTCGAGCTGGAAGTGCCAGGCGAGAAGCAGAAAGAGGAGCGAAGCCAGAAAAATCAGGTGCAGGCGCACTCGCGGGCTTATGTAGAGTTTATCGTATGCCCACCCCAGCGCCTTGCTCTCCCAGTATAGAAGCAATACGGCACCCGAAGTGACGGCCAGCATCCAAAGGGCCCACTGCTTCAGGAAAGTCATGAGGGGCAGCGTGAAGACGTAGAAACCTAGGTCCTTGCCAAAGATCGGGTCGGGAGTGCCGAAGGGTTGTGCGTGGATGGCCTGAAGAACGGTCATCCACTGGTCAGAAGCCCATGCCCCGAGGGCCATGGCTATCAGCAGACTGATCCCTATCAGTATGATCCTCCGGTAGCGTTCCAGGACCTGACCCGGAATGGGCAGGTCGGAGTAGAATTCCTTCCATCTTCCACCTCCTCGTCGGGTGGCCGCATGCAGATTCAGAAAGAAAAAGATGAGGAAGAATACGGCGAAGATGAGGAAGAGGAGTACGCGGCTGCCCAGGATCTTGAGGAAAATGCTCTCAAAGCCCACCGCCCCGAACCACCACCAGTCCGTGAGGAAGCTGATCACCGTCTCCCCCAGGATGGCTATCAGGAAGAAGACGGCCAGCACTATCAGAATCAGTTTTTGTCGTTTCATATCGTCAGACCAGGTATTTCCTATCCGGCATCAGTTCTCCGGATCGCGTGTCCGGTGAAAGCCGGCACGCAACTCCGGATTGGTGCAGGCGCGGTTACCAGTGCGGAAACAGGTGAAAAGGGTTGTTTACAAAAGGAAGCTAGGAGTTGAATAACATCGGGTCAATGAACAACGGTTAGAAAAAAACGGGCGCCCGGCCCGGTCGGCCCGACGCCCGCCCTTTATCGCCGCGAAGCTGCTGGTCGGCTATCTGGTTACTGGCCGGCTACAAGGTATACGAAGCCCCAGGCGATCGAGTCGTACGGCTCGTTGTCGGTATAGATAGTTCCATGGCTCAACACGTCGACGGTGATGTGCCTTGGGGGGTTCCTCCGATGGCCGTTCCGCCACACCTGCCCGCGGACCACCCACGTGCCGGTGTAGGTGCCGTCGCCGTTGTTGATAAGCTGGCGCCGGACGTGGTTTCGCTGCTGGTGACCCGTCATCCAGGACGGGTAATGGAGCAGGACGATGTCGTCTGTGCTGTTGGTCGTGACAGTGATGGTGACCGTATCACTCGAAGCAAACGCCTGGATGTTCTCTTTCATTACCAGGGTGCTCACGTCGGAGAATGTTGTGTCGACGCCGCCGGTGGAACTCAGGTTCACCGACTCTATCCCGACTGTCGCCCCATCGGAGACGATCTCGGTACCCGAGATGGAAACCAGACGCCATCCGCGACGGAAGGAGTCAACAGGACCTCTGCGCTCGAATGTGGCGAACTTCATCATAGTGTCTGTGAAGTCCTTCGAGTAGGCGGTCGCACTCGAATCGATGATGTGGAAAACGCCTGTCCTTATGACGGTCCAGGAGACCTGTGCCGTCGCGGGCTCAGTTGTATTGTCTATGGTGACGGAGATGTCCTTATCGACTCCGAGTATCTGCCGGCCGTACCGCCACGGCACTATGTCTGCGAGCACCTTCGCCGGTGTCGTCGGGTCCTCGGCGCCCTGAGCGCTGAACAGGTCAGAGTCAAAGAAGTCGGCCTCCTCACCAATCAGGCTCAGTATCGCGGCCTGGTCCTCGTTGTCGTCCGCGCTTGTCGGATTCATCTCACATCCCGAGGCTACCAGCAGCAGCGCCAGTGCAGCCGGGGCAAGCCATCGGATGATCGGGTTTTTCATATTTTCTCTTCCTATCATTGGACCTCATCGGGACCTGTTCGAGCTCTGATCAAAATCTCCAGAGAAGGTCGATTGAGGTGTAGTTTGTTACGCTGTTGTCTTCCGGTTCCCGATGTCGCTCGGGCATAACGTTGACCATGGCCTGGAGCGCCACCCCTTTTCCCAGAGGGATCTCTGCTGTCGCGCCCAGATCCACGTACAGAAAATCGCTGTCCCAGTCAGTCTGTTCCTTGTACCGGCGCTGGCCCACCTCTACTGAGACGAAGGCCCACAGGCCGGCACTGGTGAAGATGTTGGTCTCGGCGAACAGAAACGGCTGGGTGTAGGAATCCACAAGCTGTGTGACGCCGAAGAGGTCGACGTATGTGGTGTCGGTGAATGTTTCCGACCCGTGCCACTGGTAGCCGGCGCCTATCCGCACCTCCCATTCATCGCTGGGTCGCCAGGCGGGGCCGGCCAGCAGGCGCCCGTCGGTGCCGTCGTTGTAGACCAGGGTCTGCTCTGCGTACCTGTGGCGTTCCAGCCTGGCCTCCAGCCATGTTCCCCAGAGTTGCAGAGGGGCCAACCTGGCGGTTACTTCCAGGCCGTAGAGTGAGCGGTCAGGGCGCGGACCGTCCTCTCCGTAGTGCCTGCTGGCCCCGTACAGGACGGTCTGGAGCTCCCCGCCGTTGGTGAAGCTCCATCCAAGTGTCAAACGCAGATCCCTGTCAGAGCGGTCCAGCACCGTCGAATCGGGAACTGCCTGCGTACCGGCGCCTGTCTCCAACTCCCAGTACGGTCCTATCCAGTCCCCCCCGCGCACGGCCACGGCCCCATCCCACGTGCGGGTGTCGTAGAAGAAGGAGCTGTGGCGCTCGTAATCGAAGACTTCGCCCCTCAACCTGCCCCGTACACTCCACTGGCCCGGCCAGTGATAGGCGCCCCTTACCGAGCCTTGGAGGGCATCGTGGTCATTGGAAAAAAGCAGCCCGTCGGTTGAGAAACGCTTTGACTCCCACCGTACCTGGGCGGAGCCGTTCAGCCCCTGCCATCCCCCTTCTCTCCAGTATGCAGAAAGGTTGTTGTAGGTGTACTGCCGGCCCACGAAGAACCGCTCGCCGATCTCGACGGTGCGGTCGGTCCCGGTGAAAGGTGAATAGATCAGGTTCAGGTGAGCGTTTCCCTCGCTCAGGGTGCTTGCGGTGTCAACGCTGAGGACAGTGTAGTTATGCGTAAAGAAATCGTAGCCTGTTCCCACTTCGATCCGGAGGGCACGGTGCTCCACGGGGAAGGCGGTATCGGTCGCCGCCGGCGGGTCCTGTGGTTTCGCCGGCAGTATCAGGGTGAATATGCCGGTTGTATAGAGTGCCATTGTGGCAATGCCGCCTGTCACCATTTCGGGCTCATGTACTGTTGGGTGGAGTGGGGGGTGGCGTTACTCCCGCCCTCCGAATGGCTGTTAGAATCAACTTTGCGGCGTTCTGGGCTGTCTCCAGCGCCGGGCGAAGCCTGCCTTCCTCGAGGTGAGTGCGCGCCTGGTCCAGTTGGCGCTGTGCCTGCTGCCACATTGTACGGACCGCATCTATCTTGCTGCTGGCAAGCTGGGCGTTCATCTCCTGCAGCTCTTGGGCGTGCCCGATCGCTGCGGACACATCCTCGGGTGTCAGTGCGCCGGTGGAAAGTCGCAATGCCAGGCGGAGTGCGGTGCGGGCTGTGAGGGTGTGGCTAAGAGCGGCTCGCAGCTCACCGGCTGCAAAAAGACTTTCGGCCTCCGACTGCATCGTACGGGCTCGCTCAAGCGCCTCGCTGGCCTGGGGTGTTAGATCGGGCATTGCCACAAGCCGTTCGATCCGCCGGCCGGTCTCTTCAAGTTCCCTCTGGACAGACTCGGCCGTGAGCCCTGAACGCCCGACAAACCGCAGTACCTGTCTGAGCAGTGTTTCCGACTGTTCCATAAGCCGGAATGCCTGCATCATGTTGCGTCTGGCGTAGGCCTGCTGTGCCCGTTCGACAGCGTCAGAAGCCAGGGTGAGTTGGCGCAGTATCTCGGGAGGTGCTCCTGGTCCCACACTCCGTCTCAGGACCTGTAGCAGTTCCCTGTTCCGCTCGGCAAGCCGGCTGTAATAAGGGAGCCGCTGGGCAATTTTTCGCATCGTGGCGGCAAGCTGGCGGAGCTGCTCCAGGTTGCGCCGGGCAAGAAGTCCGGCCTGGCGGTAACGCCGTCCCTGCATATGACCCCGCGCTTCGAGCCATTGGGTGTGCAGTGATCTGAGGCGGGTCATCAGCGCCGCATCCCCAAGGCGCTGCGCGACAGGCAGCAGTTCATCATGGAGTCTGCGTGCCTGCTCCAGGATCTCACTAATCTGGCCCGGGTCGGTGGGTTGCGCCTGCACATTGCGGATAGGGGTTCCCACCGCAATTGCGGTGGCAGTAAGGGCAAGTGCAATCCCACCGAACCGGGTTCTCCAGTCCTTATGTTTAATGTTCGGTTTCATAGGTCTGTCCTCCTGATAGACCT
>JAGLTZ010000177.1 GCA_023135015.1 Candidatus Latescibacterota bacterium | reverse complement strand
CGAGAGTTTTTCTCTTCCACTCTCTCTTCTATCTCATCAGCGGTGGCGGCTGCGATCACAACGAGCTCGAAATCCCTATCTTCAAGAATGCGGAGGCTTTCGAGCGCCCTGCCGAGCGTCCCATCCTCATCGAGTGGAGTGGGGTGATCGTAGATCACATCCGTTTCTCTCGTTGGCTGAGAGCTCTCACGCCTCCAGTAGGATGGGATAACCATCGTTGTTTTCACAAGCTGCTCCTCACCTCCGCGGGTGATACCTGGCTTCAAACGGACGGACAGTGACTGGATCAGGGCTTTTGTTGAGCAGGTCGGCCCATCAATGCCGATGGTTCCTGGGCTGACTCACAGCTCGTCCAACACCTCTCTGATCCTCTGGAATTGTCGCTCGATCTCCACCTTCATATCTTCCCGGCGGAGCCCGAGCGCCGGGTGCAACAGGGGGAGGAAGGAGAACTCGCGACTTCCAATCACCTTACGGCGGAGCTCGCCGGCAACCTCCGTGATCTTGTCCTCGGGGAAAAACCACTCCAGGGCCACCCGGCCTAATAATACAACCAGGTCGGGATTCACCAGGACGAGCTGCCGCTCGAGATAAGGCGCGCAACTCCTTATCTCTGATGCTCTCAGATCCCGATCGTCAGGCGGCCGGCACTTCACGACGTTGGTGATGAAGACCCGTGACCTTTCGAGTCCAATCTCCTGAAGAAGCTCGTTGAGATAGACACCCGCCGCCCCGACGAAGGGCTCGCCCTGCTGGTCCTCCCAGCGAGCCGGTGCTGCGCCGATGAAGAACACGCAGGCTCCAACCGGTCCTACACCGGGGACCGCCAGCCTCCGATACTCCGCCAGATCGGGACAACGTGTGCACTCCATTACCAATGAGTGGAGTTCGTCAAGCGTTTCGCTCGTCATGATAGGGTCGAGCGGTTCGAACAGGTTTGCTTGAGAAGAATCGAGCATTTCTATCTCCATAACGGCGAGTATCCTGCAGGCCTTAACATACCACACTTATTCTCTCAGGATACAACGGGCTTAGCTTCACCACTCCGTAAAGTGCTTTAGAATATGGCACAGGGATGTGATAAGCTGGGGAAGGACGATTCATATCGACTTCTGACTACAGGAGGAGATACAGCATGGATGGACGTTCAAGAAGAAAGTTCATTGCATCATTGTCCCTCTTGGCCATGTCAGGTTTCGGTCCCGGTTTTACATCCATCATTGCCGGATGTAGACAAAAGGCGAAATCGGCACCCCAGGTCGCTCCGGATTTCGAACCCGGGTATCTGAGACTGCACAGAGGTGGAGAGCTCAAAGCGCGCGGGGAAGAACTCTGGAGTGTGATGGAGAGCTGCAGGCTCTGCCCCAGACAGTGCGGCGCCATGCGGCTCGATGGAAATAAGGGATTCTGCGGGTCCACCTCCCAGCTGGAGATTGCAGCACATCACCCGCATTTCGGGGAAGAGAGATCCCTGGTCGGCAGTGGAGGTTCCGGCACCATATTCCTCGCCAACTGCGGTCTGAGATGCGTCTTCTGCATAAACTGGCAGATAAGTCAGGGGGGAGCGGGTGAGCCAAGAAGCGTCGAAGATATGGCCGATATGATGCTGCACCTGCAGGAAATAGGATGTCATAACATCAATGTGGTGACCCCGACCCACTACTCACCGCATATCGTTCTGGCACTCGATATAGCGGCTGGTAAAGGATTGAGACTTCCTCTTGTCTATAACACCTGCGGATGGGAGCGCCTGGAGATCCTGAGAAAGCTCGACGGCGTCGTCGACATTTACCTGCCCGACTTCAAGTATTCAGATGGAGAAATGGCGTCGAAATACTCCTCCGGAGCGGATACATACCCAGAACTTATAAAAACAGCTCTGCTCGAGATGCACCGCCAGGTGGGAGTAGCAAAACCAGCTGACGATGGACTCATGTACAGGGGACTGATGATACGCCATCTGGTCATGCCGAACGGGGTCAGCGGAACAAAGGAGGTTATCGACTGGATAGCGGAAAACCTACCAAAGAACACGTATTTCAACATCATGTCCCAGTACAGACCGATGCACAAAGCCTTTGAGTATCCCGAAATCTCCCGGAGACTAACTCGCAGAGAATACACCGAGGTCGTGGAGTATGCCCGGCAAGCCGGCCTCACCAATCTCGATATTCAGGGATCGCCCCTGTAGTGAACCGCGTTTAAGGTGCAGGAAAAGGCCCGGGGCAGGACCCGGGGCGTGATGCGGGCGGCCCAGCCTCCGCCGGGAGCGAGACTTATCGTCAGGCTTTCGTCAGCCATTATCGTTTTTTCAACCCGGCGGTAGTCGATTGCGTTTCGATCCGCGTTGACCCCATCCTCGAAGATCTCGATGCAGAACGCTCCCTCTCCTAGGAAGGACAGGTCCAGCGCCAGCTCGCGTGGCTTCCAGTCGGTCATGGCACCGATGTACCACTCGTCTCCGTGCCGGCGCGCCAGAGCCACGTAGTCCCCCACTCTCGCCGCCAGTACCCGGGTCTCGTCCCAGACCGTCGGCACCGCCGACAGGAACCTCAGGCATTCTGGCTCACGCAGGTAGTTGGAAGGGGAATCCGCGAGCATCTGCAACGGACTCTCGAAAACGACGTACATGGCCAGCTGGTGGCACCGGGTCCCCAGGCTCATCGGGCGAGTGAAAACCGGGTGGAAATTCTTCTCCTGGGCGTTGATCATCGCCCCGGGTGTATAGTCTACCGGCCCCGCGAGCATCCGGGTAAAGGGAAGTGTGACGTTGTGCTCAGGTGTCGGATGCTCACTCCACTTGCTGTTCTCGAGCCCGCGTACCCCCTCACGGGTCAGTACATTCGGGTAAGCCCGACGTAGTCCGGCCGGCTTGTACGCACCATGGAAGTCCACCAGCAGGCGCCGCTTCGCGGCCTCGGCGGCGATCTTCCAATAGTAATGCACCATCAGCTGGTCGTCGCGCTGCATGAAGTCGACCTTGATGCCGGCCACTCCCCAGCGTTCGAACTGGTCCAGCGCAGGCTGCAGCTGATCATCCAGCGTCTTCCAGACCACCCAGAGGATAATACCGACGCCCCGATCCCTGGCAAAGGAGAGCAACTCCTCCATGTCGATTTCCGGATTGATGTCGAAGAGGTCGCCGAGGCCGTACCACCCCTCGTCCAGGATCACGTATTCCGTACCGTGGTCGGCCGCGAAATCAATGTAGTATCTGTAGGTCTCGGTATTCACACCGGCCCGGAAATCCACTCCGTAGATGTTGTTGGCGTTCCACCAGTCCCAGGCCACCTTGCCCGGACGAATCCAGGAGGTATCAACGAGCTCGAGCTTCGGCGCCAGCCTGTAGACCATGGTGTTTTCGATGAGGTCGGCATCTTCCCGGGCTATTATCAGGATCCGCCAGGGGAAGGTGCGCTCACCGCTCGTTCGGGCGATATAATCCGCACGCTCCACAACCCGGACCGTGCGGTCCCCGACCTGTTCTTCCTTAAGCGGGTAGGCCGGAAAAACACCTCGGAGTGCGGTGCCGCCCGTGCCGGCAAGGTACATGCCCGGATAATCGCGCAGGTCCGACTCCGTGATCGCTACCTTCGGACCCCCATCGACATCCACCAGGACAGGCATGCTGGCCATTTTCTCTGGTGGAATCTCGCTCAATACAGGTTGTTCGTAGAGCCGCTCCGAGTGGGTCAGGAAGCTCTCCTCGGTCGGGAAGTAAGCGCTGTGGTCGGAAGTGAAGTTGATTGTGAATTCCTCCGAGATCACCGTCTGCTCGTCCGACATAGCGGTCCTGAAGCGATACGCCACCCCATCGTCATAGGCCCTCACATCCAGTCCGTATTCCCCCCTTAACTCAAGGGAGAGCTCGGAGAACGCATCGCGTATCTCCGCAGCCTTCTCACGGACGACTGGCCTGATGATCTCATCGACCGTGCGGCGGCTCTCGTTCACCACAACCGGCCGCCGACCCAGGACTCTCCCGCCGGTCACGGTCATCGAGATCGTCGAGGCCGATACCAGCTCCCTGCCTCCGAAAGAGACGGCATAGCTGATATTGCGGCCTGTAGTCACGGTGACGGTCACTAACCCGTTCGGCGAAACCACCCTGTACTCAGGAGCCATCGCGGGCGAATGATTCAAGGTGAGTACGAACACGCAGGAAGCCACCATACCGGAAACCTTGAGACTGTCTCTCATAACCGTCCCTCTCTCTTGTAAGTCAGGCAACTACCCGGAGCCTTTCTCGAACCGGGCGAACCAGGTGATGGTTCCGGATTGGTCGGACAGCAGGCGGACGGTCCGCACCGGGCCCTTCCTCTGATTGTACGCGACTCCGGCTCCCTCACAGCGGAAATCCTGAAATATGTATCCGTCCGGCTCAGATATATAAAGGGTGTACGTATCCCGGGCGACTACATCGCTCTCGCCGGAGAGCGCACTGCCGTTCCACGTGACATGCCTCAGCTCCAGACCACCGCACGAGACGTGCCGGCTGGTCGCTACGAGCTGCGGGCGGTCCAGCTTCTCCCGGATGCAGAACAGCTGGCAGTTGTATCGGGGATCGATGGCCCCCGGTGGAAAGCTCCCGCTGAAGCTGCCCAGATACCTTTTCGACCAGAATTCGAATACCAGGTACTCCTTCTGAGGATCCAGTCCCAGCTCCCGGAAGGGGAAGCGCTCGTATTCCCCTCCCATCCGACCGAGCAGCACCCAGTTCTCGAAGTCCAGGTTGATCTCCAGCAGGAAGAGATCGCAGCCGGTGCTCCTGTCGGCATCAAATATCCGCTGACCGTCACCGCTGACCTCCGTATCCACCTGATCCAGGTGCATCGACCGGCTTGGATCTACATCGTAGATCTGGCCGGGCCGGGTAAACAGAACCGGCGCCGCTCTTCTGGCCGGTTCCACGAGATCGGTCTCATACCGCTCGGGTCTGTCGGTGAGCATCAGCAGTGAGCCGGTGAGGGAGGTCACCATGCAGGACCGGTAGGCCTCCTCCTCCGTCAGTTCCACATGGTCGGGGTCGTTGCGCCAGATCACGTTGTTGAAGGAGTTGTACTGCGCCAGTCCCGCATAGCCGAAGCCATCGCCGCCGATCCGGCATCCGTCGATGATGCCTATCAGTTCCGGCCGGATGCCCCAGCACCCGAGCATGAAGCTGTCTTCCCCGATCTCCTCCCGGATGGTCCTGGCGAAGGTCCGAAACACTTCGACACGGTCCATCCCCCGTGCCTCAAAGTGCTGGTAGTAACTGTTGTAGCCCTCATAACGCAGATGCCGCAGCGCATCCACTTTGAAATAGGTCCAGCCCATCTCCCGAAGCCCCCGGTACAGGGGTCGGACGATCTCTTCAAGGGTTCTGGGATTGGAGGCATCCATTACGTACCCCACCCACATCCCGTGGGCCGGGTTACCAGCTTCATCCAGAACGAACATGTCCCTGTTGGACTCCACAAAATCCTTCCGGTGAAATGAAGCGTAGGTCCAGATACCCGGTTCGAGACCTCTGCTGCTGATATAGCGGCAGAGCGCATCCAACCCGCCGGGAAACTTCTCGTTGGGTTGCAGCCAGGTCTCGGGAAGCCCGCCCGGTTCCTGCTGATAGCCGTCGTCCATCTGGAAATACCTGTACCCGAACGGCAGCAACCACTCCGAGAAGATATCGGCTGCACACCGCATCTTCTCTTCATCAATTTCACTGAAATAAGCGAACCAGGAACACCACCCCGCGACCGATTGATCCCACACCCGGTATGTCCAGGGTTCGAAGCAGTAGAGACCACGGTGCCTCTGATAGTACCGGGGGCGGAAGCGGAGGACGATCTTCGGACCACTGATCTCCATAGTGAAGCGGTTCTCACGCTCTCCGGTGGCGGTCGGTGTGACGGCGGCCCGGACAGGGATATCCACCGAGAGCACCCAATCGGATTTCCGGTCGTACACGGCCCTGTTCAGAAGGCTGCGGCTCAGCCCCGAACTGTGGCGGACGATGTTGAAGCCCGACCGCTTACGATCAACTTCGCAGGGGAAGGATTCCTCGCTCCCAATCACTTCGGCTGTAACCGTGATGGGGGTCTGCAGGTCCTTTGACTCCAGGACCACAACCTGGCTGATCACGCCATTCTGATCCGTGTGGAGATCGTTGAAAAAAACCTCTCCAGATGTCCCTACATGCCCGGAGAAAATGACGCTGTCATGATAGGTCATTACGAGTTCGCCGCCGTCAAAGGTCACCTCTGCCGGTTCGATGGGCGGTCCGCCATCCCGTAGATGCCCCGGCTGACTGCAACCCGAAGGGGAAAACAGAAGAAGCCCCGATAGGAGTATAACCGATATCCGGAACAGCTTTTTATTCATCCTTCACTCCTGTCGCTACTCAGAATCATCCCCATTGACCGGTTCTCATTATCGTGCAAGGTACAAATTCCTCTCCCTCGCCCATACTCCATCCGACCGCATAGAATCAACGTCTTTCTTTTGTCTCATATTGACAAAAGAGAAAATCCGAATATAGTTAGTGTATTCTAACTTTATTAGGGGGACCTAAGATAGTGGGCTTAACTGAGGGTTTGCAGGATTGTCTGAAAGCAATTCTCCTCTGCGAGAAGAAGCACCCCTTCGTGCGCACCAAACACCTGGCCCAGAGTCTGGGAGTAAAGAGCCCCAGTGTGCATGCCGCAGTGAAGGAACTGACCCGGCTGGGTCTGGTAGAGCACGAGTCCTACGGCCATATCGAGTTCACTCCCCGAGGCCGCAGGGAAGCCGAGTTAGTATACACCCGCCACAAGGTGCTTTACCGTTTTTTTACCGAAATCCTGGGATTACCGGAGGATGTATCCGAAAACAACGCGTGCGGAATAGAGCATCATCTGGATGAGAATAGCCTGGAAAAGCTCTCCCGGTTTCTGGATTTCCTCGATAGCAAGTCCGAAGAAAGCGATAAATTCACCCGCGAGCTCAGGGAGACACTGGATGAAGAATGATATACCGTTAATTGATCTTTCTATTAGCGTGGAGGCGGAGAGCGTTGAGCTCAGGGGGGGGAG